>NZ_JBEONP010000016.1:0-99294 GCF_040544435.1 Undibacterium sp. GrIS 1.2 | reverse complement strand
TGAAGACAAAATCACTAAAAAAGCATCATTTTATTTTTTAAAAATTCAACCTTTGCTGAAACGGCTCTGATTAAGGCTGTCATGCAAAGGTCTCAACAAATAACAAATAACAAAGGGAGTATCTTAAACAGGCCTTCTATTGTCCAATTAAAATATGGACAACATCGTTGAATATTAATATACATAGCACCAGTATATAATTTCTAACAATCAATGATGCAATAAAAATGCCAGCAGAAGTGCTGGCATTTTTTTCATGTACTGAGTTTGTATGGCAACGTAGACTAGCGACTTTACCGAACCGAAAAATCACCAAATCATACAAACTAGTTCTGATTAAGCAAGCGCACTGACATCCAATGACGCTTCGGTTTTTGCAATCACTTCCTCCTTAGTCACGCCGCTGGCTAATTCGATTAATTTCAAACCGCTGGGTGTGACATCAATCACACCCAGGTCGGTGATGATACGATTGACGACGCCTACACCGGTCAATGGCAAATTACATTTTTTCAGGATTTTATGCGCATCGCCTTTGGCGACATGCTCCATCAACACCACTACATGACCAACACCTGCCACCAGATCCATCGCACCGCCCATGCCCTTAACCATTTTGCCTGGGATCATCCAGTTGGCCAGATCGCCGGTTTCACTGACTTGCATTGCGCCCAAAATCGCCAGATTGATTTTGCCGCCACGTATCATCGCAAACGAGTCGGCAGAACTAAAAATCGACGAACCTGGCAAGGTCGTTACGGTTTGTTTACCTGCATTAATCATGTCAGGATCAACTTCATCCTCCGTCGGGAAAGGGCCGATACCTAGCAAACCATTCTCTGACTGCAGCCATACTTCCATGCCTTGTGGCACATGATTGGCAACCAGTGTCGGCAAGCCTATGCCCAGATTGACGTAATAACCATCTTGTAATTCTTTTGCTGCACGAGCAGCCATCTCATCACGAGTCCATGCCATTTTGTTCTCCTTATTCTGCTGGGCGAACAGTGCGCTGTTCTATGCGTTTTTCCGGGGTCGCGTTGACGACGATGCGTTGGACAAAAATACCTGGCGTATGAACATCATCAGGATCAATCTCACCGATTTCGACCAGGACTTCCACTTCAACCACGGTGATTTTGCCTGCCATTGCCACATTGGGATTGAAGTTGCGTGCCGTTTTGCGATAGACCAGATTGCCTGATTTATCTGCCTTGTAGGCCTTGACCAGTGATACGTCGGCAACTAAAGAACGCTCCATGACATATTGTGCGCCATCAAACTCACGGATTTCTTTGCCGTCAGCGACGATGGTGCCGACGCCCGTCTTGGTGAAAAATGCTGGAATACCTGCGCCGCCGGCACGTAGTTTTTCGGCCAGAGTACCTTGTGGTGTAAATTCTAATTCCAACTCACCGGCCAGATATTGACGTTCAAATTCTTTGTTCTCACCGACATAAGAGGCGATCATTTTTTTGATCTGGCGCGTAGTCAATAACTGCCCTAAACCAAAGCCATCCACACCGGCGTTGTTGGAGATTGCCGTCAAATTCTGTACGCCGGAATCGCGCAAGGCAGCGATCAGCGCCTCGGGGATACCGCACAGACCAAAACCGCCTACCGCCACGGTTTGTCCGTCTTTGACGATATCTGCCAAGGCACTGGCAGCGTCAGGATAAACTTTGTTCATGTTGTCCCTTTCTTATATTAAAACTCTTGTTGAAACTCTTATTGAAATACAGCGTCCGACACGATACTGGCGTGAGTTTTTTGCTACCCGCGCTTTATACTGAAGTTTTGTTTTATCGCCAAGCATATGATGCTACTCTATACAGCGCAATACCGTAAAAATACCTGACAAATACCGAATAATTAGTCAGCTTAAGTTATCGCAAATTACCCCAAATAAGCAGCTCAAACTCCATGACCGAAGCGCAGCTCATTAATTTTGAAACGATTTTTCAGTACGCGCCGGTCGGACTATGCGTCTCACAAAATCGCATTATCCGCGCTTGCAATGATGATCTGGCGCAGATGTTTGGCTACCAAAAAGAACAATTACTGGGACAATCATTTTTAATTTTATACCCGTCGCCAGATGAGTTTGAACGTACCGGTGCGCGTATCACGCCGATCATGAATGCCAAAGGCTCTTACTCAGACGAGCGCATCATGAAACGAGCCAATCAAGAATTATTCTGGTGCCATGTCTCAGGCCGGGGGTTACATAAAGAAGATGCTCACGCGGAGGGAATCTGGACATTTGAAGATCTGAGTTCTAAACGCTCAGTCACAGCAGAATTAACGCCGCGCGAGAGAGAAATCGCCGCCCTGCTGGTAGAAGGCAAAACCAGCAAGCTGATTGCGCGGCAAATTGGGCTTAGTCCAAGAACGGTGGAGATGCACAGAGCAAAGCTGATGCGTAAATTTACGGCGGCAACATCCAGCGAACTAGTACATAAATTATTACGAATCGTCAGCTGAGTTGCTTATCCCTGGAGACAGATTACAACTCAGCTTCATGTGTGTTGAAGTAGTCAGCTGACTATTAGATTCAGGTGTATTCAACGTTCATTTATACCGCCTTCACACGTCGTGCTGGCTTATTTGCCGACTTCACTGCGGTTTTCAGCTCAGTCAGTTTTTCCTTAATCGATTCTGGAAGTACGGTGGACTTTTGCGTTTGCGCATCGACCCACACGACCTTGGCTCCACCTTCTGCATACAGCGTGTAACCATCGCTGACACTGCGCATTTCTTGGATGGTTTCAAAACTGCTACGGCCTGCACCGCCGATGTAGGTACAGACTTCAACCTGATCAGGATATTTCAAGGGTTTTTTAAATGTGCAGTGGGCATTGATGATGACCGGACCGTTGCCGTTTTCATCGGGCAAACAACCCAGCATCGTCAGCCACTCCAGCCTGGCCTGCTCCATATAGCGAAAGTACACAGTATTATTGACATGTCCCAATGCATCCATATCGCCCCAGCGAATTGGAATTGTCACGGTGTACACCAACTTTTTATCAAGTACTTTCTCGCCTATCATTGCGCGCTCATTCCATCGTCTGCCGTTACTATCGCTCCATTCAAAAAGCGTGATTCTTCTGCGGCCAGCAACAGCAACAAACCGTCCAAATCTTCTGGCATACCGACCCGTTTTCTTGGCAGCATATCAATCAGCTTTTGACCCTGTTCACTTTTAAAATGATCCTGGTTAATTTCTGTCTCAATATAGCCTGGGCAAATCGCATTCACATTAATACCGAACTTGCCCCACTCGACCGCCATGGATTTTGTCATGTGTACCACTGCGGCTTTACTGACGCAATAAATACCGATTTGTGGCAATACACGCAAACCTGCGACAGAAGCAATATTGATAATCCTGTGCTGTTTTTTAGGATCGCCCTTGTAGCGGGCAATCATGCGCTTGGCCGTCTCTTGCGCAACAAAAAAAGCGCCGCGCTGATTGGTGTCCATTACGTAGGCATAATCTTCTGGCGTGACGTCGATCAAACGCTGTGTGGTTGAGACACCAGAATTATTGATCAGGATATCGATAGGACCGGCTTCGGTTTCCGCATGGGCAATCGCTGATTTAATACTGGCATAGTCGGTGACGTCCAATGTCACAACATGTGCAGCACCACCTTCAGCCTCGATTTCTGCCCGCAGCTCTTTCAAGCGATCAATCCGGCGCGAAGCCAGCACGACTTGTGCCCCGGCTTGTGCAAGAATTTTTGCAAAGCGAGCACCAAGACCACTGGAGGCGCCTGTCACCAGAGCGATTTTTCCTTCGAAATTAACTTCAATACCCATCAGATTCTCCGACTAAAAATTTGCTGAAAGTGCTACGTGTTTTGTACATTGTTCGATATGCCAAGACTTATGCAAAATTACTCACCTTTTACCTACTGGAACCTTAACAGGCGCCAGCTCGCCGGAACAGTTTTGCGTAAATCCTGGAACCATATCATTTTGAATGTGCCGCTATGATGACATAGACAATATGCTTGTGTTTTAAAACTTCCATTTTATCGATCAAAATCATGAAAGTGCTGCATCTTATTTCACCCTCTGCGATAATCCATGCACAACAAAAATAAGCAATTCATGGTTGTCGGAGAATTGCCGGAGCAAGACTGAATTTATTTACCAATCCGTTGGTAAGCGCACTGGTAAGCGTATTTACAACCGCATTGACAACGATTAATTAGAAGAATTGCTCAGCTTGCGCATTACATCCCTAAGCTATACCATACCGACAACAAATAAGCACGTTCGTTCGTAAATTTTCTGAAAGCGATTATAGCCATGACACAAAGTCTAATAGAGCAGTTCGGTCCGCGCGATGCGATGGAATATGACGTCGTTATTGTCGGCGGCGGCCCTGCCGGATTGTCCGCTGCGATCAAGCTCAAACAACTCGCAGCAGAAAAAGGCAACGAAGTCTCTGTCTGCGTTCTGGAAAAAGGTGGCGAGCCCGGCGCGCATATTTTGTCTGGCGCAGTGATGGACCCAAAAGCTTTAACGGAACTCTTCCCCAACTGGAAAGAAATGGGCGCGCCGCTGAATACCGAAGTGGCTGAAGATCGCGTCTTGGTATTGACGGAGAAAAAAGCATTTAAAACGCCGAACTGGATGTTGCCCGCCTGTTTCGAGAATCATGGTAATTACATCGTCTCTTTAGCCAATGTCACCCGCTGGCTGGCGCAGCAAGCTGAGACCCTGGGTGTGGAGGTATTCCCGGGTTTTGCCGCTGCAGAAGTACTATACAACGATGATGGTTCTGTCAAAGGGGTAGCTACCGGCAATATGGGTGTTGATCGCCACGGCGAAGCGTCTCCAGCATTCCAGTTAGGAATGGAACTACATGCCAAATACACCTTGTTTGCAGAAGGTGCGCGCGGTCATTTGGGTAAACAGGTCATGGCTAAATATGACTTAAATAAAGGTAAAGATCCGCAATCCTACGGCATCGGTATTAAAGAATTATGGGAAATCGATCCTAAGCAACATAAACCTGGTCTGGTCGTCCACACCACAGGTTGGCCGCTGATGGATCAATACAGTGGCTCCTTCCTGTATCACCTTGAAAATAACCAAGTTGCCGTCGGCTATGTCGTTGGTTTGGCCTATGAAAATCCTTACCTGTCGCCTTACGAGGAATTTCAACGTTTTAAAACGCATCCGGCAATTTGTGGTTTCTTTGAAGGCGGTAAGCGCATCTCTTATGGTGCACGAGCAATCACCGCGGGCGGTTTACAATCTCTGCCTAAACTGGTGTTCCCAGGTGGCGCATTGATTGGTTGCGATGCTGGCTTTTTGAATATGAGTCGCATTAAAGGTAGTCACGCTGCGATCAAAACCGGCATGCTGGCAGCGATTGCCGCGTTTGACGCGCTGGGAGCACAACGTCAGCATGACGAATTGACCGCCTACTCTACGGCCTTTGAACAATCCTGGTTGCATGAAGAACTGCACACAGCACGTAACGTCAAACCTTTGCTGAAAAAAGGAACTTACGGTTCACCGCTGGTCTGGCTGGATCAAATGGTCTTACGCGGCAAAGCACCTTGGACTTTGCATCATTCCAAAGCCGATCATGAATGTCTACGCCCTGCGTCCGAGTTCGAGCCGATTGTGTATCCAAAGCCAGATGGCAAGCTCACCTTTGATCGCTTATCGTCGGTGTTTATCTCTAACACCAATCACGCAGAAGATCAGCCAATTCATCTGACGTTGAAAGATGCGAGCGTGCCGGTTGGCATCAACTTAGCCAAGTATGCAGGACCAGAAGCGCGCTACTGCCCGGCTGGCGTATATGAGTTTGTCAAAACTGATCAGGGTGCAGATCGCTTGCAAATCAATGCGCAAAACTGCGTACATTGCAAAACTTGCGATATCAAAGATCCGACGCAAAATATCGTCTGGGTTACGCCTGAAGGTGGCGGCGGGCCAAACTATCCAAGCATGTAATACTGGACTTACGCAAAGAAAGCAAAAAGCCACGAATCATCGTGGCTTTTTTGTTCGCTATCGATTTCACAGCAAGTCAGCAGGCTTGGGCAGCTTAAACGTAAATTGCGTACCTGATTGTGAGGGCTGAGAAGAACTGGCAACCTCAATACATCCGCCATATACGTGGGCAATAGATTGCGATAATGCGAGACCAAGGCCAACCCCTGGTGTTTCTTCCGCGCGGGTGCTGGTACCGCGATAAAACCGCTCAAACAAGTGCGGTAATTCTTCGCGGTTAATCCCTGGCCCTGTGTCGGATACACTGATACTGACCATTCCTCCCTCGTCTGCAAGCGTCACCACCACATTCCCGCCGTGGCGAGAAAACTTGACCGCGTTGTCTAGTAAATTGGCAATCACCAAGCTGGCAGAACCACGCGCTACTCGTGCCATGACCTCTGGCGAAGGCGTAATCCTAATCCGTATTGCGCGCTCCGAGGCTATGGCCTCCATACGGCTTGCCGCCTCATCCACCAGTTGATTGAGGCAGACGACTTCCGAGGTATTACGCTCCTGACCGGCGTCGATCCGCGCCAGGGTTAATAATTCTTCTACCAGCAAACTCAAACGCTCTACTTCTTCCATACAAGAATGCAGCGCCTGAATATAATCAGCAGGTTCGCGCGGTCGTCGCAAGGTGACTTCCAGTTCCATTCTTAAGCGGGATAAAGGTGAACGTAATTCATGTGAAGCATCGGCAGTAAATCGTCGCTGTACCTCAAAACTTTGTTGTAAACGATCCAGCATTTCATTCAAGGTATCGACCAAGCGCCCGATCTCGTCAGAGGTACCAGGATGTGGCAGTCGTTCGGCGAAATTTGCTTCGCCGATGTGGTGCGCCTCTCGCACAATATTATCAATCGCGTTAAATACACGGCGGGTCAGCAACACACCTGCAACGCCAACGGCGACGATCAGGGTCAGCGCCATGATGATAAATAAGATGCTGGCGGAGTCGACTACATGACTGGTGTCATCGAGCGAGCCAGCGACCTGTATCGCCATTAAACGGTTATCGACCCGGATCGGCATAGAGACCATGCGCACTGGTTCCTCACCAAATTTAGGTAAGGTTTCAAACACGGTATTGCCTTCGGCCAAACGCGATAACAACTCGGGGGGCACCGGCAATTTTGCCGCACCAAGGTTGACGCTGCGTGCCAATACCTGTCCGTTAGCATCAATGATTTGTACTAAGCGATCTAAGCGCATTAAGGACGGCGGCGCAGGTCCGGCCGTCGTGTCGTGTACTTTGACCGGGCCTTTTTCAGCCAGCATAGAAATCTCAGTTTCTGCCAGCGCTAGCAATGCTGCGTCTAACTGACCGTGGACTGCGCGGGACAAACTCAGATGTGCAGCAAAGGCGGCGACCGTTAATACGGTGATGATGACAGCCAAATGTACCAGCACCAATCGGGTTCTGAAGTTGAGCAGACTGGTGGTAGTTTTTGGTGGCATCTTGTATGGATCAGCGTTAAAAAATTAATGACGATGGGGCGAAGTTCGCTAAGCTAGATTGGCGCGCCAGCCTTGATACAAAAACCGCGACCACGTATGGTTTGTATCAAAGGCGTGTCGCTATTACTGTCTACCTTTTTACGCAAATTACTGATATGCGCGTCGATCAGATTATCCAGCGAAATGGTGTCAGCTTTCCACACTTGTTCCGCCAAACGCGCGCGACTGATTACCTCGCCCGGATGACGCAACAAGATTTCTAAGATGGCATATTCCTTGGGCGTTAAGTCTAATAAAACATTTGCCCGCATGACGCGGTGGCTGACTGGATCCAGTGTCAAATCATACGCAGCCAAAATCAAGGGACGACTGATCTCAGAACGTCGTAACAGGGCTCGGACACGCGCCAGTAATTCTTCAAATGCAAAGGGCTTGGTCAGGTAATCATCAGCACCGGTGTTGAGGCCAGTAATCCTGTCAGTTAAAGCGTCACGCGCTGTCAGCATCATGATAGGTGTCTGGCTGCCGCGCGCCCGCAGATCGCGGCATAGATCTATGCCGTCTTTACCTGGCAGCATCCAGTCTAAAATAATCAGATCATAGTCGGTGATGAAGGCTTCTTCCTCGCCCTCTTCCGCCGTATGAGCGATGTCGATAATAAAGCCTTCTTCCTGAAAGCCTCGGGCCAACAGGCGCGCTGCTTTGCGGTCGTCTTCAACTAATAATATTCGCATTGGATGCAGCCATTTTCTGTTGTGGTCTTATTGCTTGTATTGAATGTTGAGCATTCAGCATTGAGCGTCATTTTACTCGTGACTAATACTCGTGACCAATACTCGCGCTGCATCTGAATAGAAATTCAGCGTATGTCTGAAACGCGGCCTAACCGAAGTCAATACATCTATCAATACGTATGCTGGAAATACTTGGGAGACGAGCACCACGCTTTAAGTCCTACTAGCAGGTACTTGATAATGATTGATCGTTGTTAGATGATAGAGTCAAAATATATACTCCCATCCTGTATATATGGAGTGTCCATAGAAAGATTGGAAAATTGGCATTTTTAGAAAAATAAATGGGGAGTATATTTCAATCAAGCTACTACAGAAACCCTGAGATGTGACTTTACAGTGAACCGAAATCCAGCTTTTCCCCAATTAATCTGCCGCGCAATAATCCGCTAATCTCAACAAGTATTAAAGCGATATAGATTAAAGCGATGTGTTTTAAAGGAACAGCGCTCTGTACAGACTCTTGCATCTGTCGGTGCTGTCGGTTCCGGCTGGTAGCAAAACGATTTTGACCTGTAGATTTTTCTCCAGCGCGCTGAGGCTGGCAATTTGCTCAAGGCTGGCTGCGGCAGTTTCAATCGCTAATAGTATCGGACGCTCCCAATGATGGCAGCGTACCGCGGCGATCTGCGTTAGCAAGCGCTGCTGCGCCTGGACATCAAAATGTGCTGCGTGCAAATGGAATACCGCCATATCGCAAGACGCCATCAAGGCATGATGTTCCAGATGCTGCTGCCGGTCTTGATCCTGATATAAATGAATCAAGGTGGTGTGATAAGCGCAGTAAGTCGTTTCCAACTTGGCTGCCAGACTACCGGCGCAAATTGAATGCAATGCCGCGCCAGCTTTTAGCTCGATCGCATTCCAACCAAGCTCCGCGTCGGACTGCTGAGAAACCAGCAGCACATTTCTGCCGGCATCTGCCCGCTGCTGTGCAAGGGCTTTCGCCAGCGTGGCACTTACGCGCATTGAATGCAGCGAGGGATCAGCTACCATGGTCAAAATCATCTGTGTCCTATCCATGTTGAAAATACAGGTGAAGACCAGTCAACATTCTATCGATTGCAATCACTGCCAGAATCAAACCTAACAAGGTCTGAAAGCCATTAGCAACTAATGCGAATCTACGATAGTTTTGTACATTTTTTAGCGCGATAAGAAGAATGGTCAGCACCAGCATGGCGGCGGCCAACGCAGCCACAATTTGCCGCGCATGCTCTGGCTGTATCGCGCTTAACAACAAGACAGTCATCATTGCGGTCGGGCTAAAAAGCCGTAGCAAAGACCAGCGCTTCTCATCGAACGGATCGGGGGTTTGATTAGCTGCACGATTAGCTTTGTGATTAGCTAAATCATTAATCTGTTGATTGGTACGAGGAGACACTTTCGTCGTCTTAGAAAAAAATACCATACCCAGCGCAGCCAGTAACAAAATCAATCCAGCACTCACTTGCAGGCTCGCCGTATTGGCTACCGATATTGGAATCCAATATCGAAACGATTGCCCGAATAAGGAGAGTAAAAGCAATATCAACAACAAGCCAGTACACGCGACGAGAATCTGGCGATTGCTTGGTGAAGGCGCTAGTCCTGAGCTCACTCCCGTCGTCATTAGCAAATCGGACTGAGACTTTACGATCAACTTAGGCGATATGCTTAACATGGGATTCAGTACCAAAAGTAGCACAATAAAAAATGAGAAGGTAAATGACATAGCGGCGCTAAAAGATCACTTAATCACCAAAAACTTCGCTGTATAAATCTTGTATTTCTTGTGCTGTTTGCTGATCTGCACATTCGCTGATTGCCAGTCCCTCTTGGTAGGCTTGATGCAACACTGCATCAGCGTGTATCGGTCGGGCAAAGAATTCTGCACAGGGAATGTTGGCGACAAATTGTCTGACAGCGTCTAAGCAGGCGAATGTGGGATAGGTGGACCGGTAAGTGATGACAACGAGAATACGAAGACTGGGATTGAGTTCACGTGCGGTGGCGATTCTTGCGGTGAGTTTGTCTTCGCTAAAGCAATTTGAATCTACAGCATCAAGCATACCTACATTAAATTGATCGGAGTCCAAGGCAACGATCACCAAACCTGCAGCGATCAGTGCCGATCTGCTGCCAAGAGAATCACGAGCCTCGGTATCAATTACGATGTCTTGAAAGCGACAACCTAAATTTTCTAACTCTGGCTGCATGCCTTTGCCACTAATAGCACGCGCCATTACGGCAGGACTGATACCACTGGCATTGCGTTCAGCGCACCAACCTATAGAGGATTGTTTGGGGTCGTTATCAAGCAACAAAACTCTGCGCCCGGTCTGGGTACGTAAGGCCGCAAGACTATCCGCCAGCATTGATTTTTCGGTGCCGCCAGTCTGGTTTGCAATCGTAATTATCATAGTTTCTTTTCTTATACTGACTCTGTTTTAATCGGTTAGGACTTCCGCAAAATTGTCCCAGTAAGGCGCAGCGACGACGACATTACTTTAGTACGGCTAGGAGCTGTAACGCAGCTGGAGCAGTTTTGCGTAAGTACTATGGTGTTCAATGAACCAGTTCTGCACTTTGTTCTGAAGCCAGCTCAGCAGAACATTTAGGACAAAATGTCGTCTCGGTGATTAACTGCAATTGCAATTCACTCTGTGATATTTTCGGTGAGTTAAAATTTAATACGCTGGGACTAGGTATCGCCATTACTTGCTCCAAGACTTTTGCTAACTGGAGTTTTCCCTTATTGGACATGGGTGTCATCGGTAAGCGCACGCTGTCTTCCATGCCCCACAACATGGATAAAGCAGCTTTGACGGGCGCTGGATTTGGTTCCGAAAATAAGACTTTAATCAATGGTAATAATTGACTAAATAAGGCTAAGGCTTCTCGCGTTTTTGAGTGCCGTATTAAGTACAATAAATGGACAAATAAATCTGGGCGTATGTGTGCGGATGCAGAAATAGCGCCCTGCGCACCCATGGCAAATACATCAAACATCAATGCGTCGTCACCGCATAAAACATTGAGTCCGCTCTGGCTAAGTAGTGCGCTGGTTTGATATAATTGACCGCCGCAATCTTTAATTGCGACAAACTTAGGATTAGCGGCAAGCGCCGCGATCGTTTCCACATCAATATTTACGCCAGTTCTGGAGGGAATGTTATATAAAATAATGGGACGCTCACTCGCCGCGGCCAAGGCTTCAAAATGCAAGCGAATACCTTCTTGCGATGGACGAACATAAGCGGGTGCAGAAATCAGGTAAGCGGCTGGCGCAGTACCAAAACGTTTCAAGCGCTCTACCATCGCATGCGTACCGCTACCACTTAAACCTAATGCGACAGGACAATTGGCAGGAACCGCTTCTTGAATCGCAGCGAGCAATCGTGCTTGTTCTGTATCATCAAGGGTCGCGGCCTCACCGGTAGTGCCACAAACAACCAGACCTTTGACGCCTGCATCAGTCATTTGCAGAGCAAGTTGTTGAGCGGCTCTCAAATCAATTTTTTGTTGTCGGAGTGGCGTGACCAAAGGCACCCAAATACCATCAAAAGTAGTCATGATCAGCTTCTTATATAAGGACAAATGGTTTGACTTCTCAAAATTTGTAACGCTCTTCGCGCTGATGAAACTTAAGCAAACTTGAGCGAACATAAAATCTAGCGGGCAGGCGTTGGAGAAATTGGGGTGATTTTGCCGAACTCAGCGCTAGGCAAGGCAGTCATCACGGCATGGATAATGGTTTCAACCGCTGGCTTAGCGAGGCACAACCAAACGATCATACGACTCGCATGATCCACAGGCTGCATGCGGATATAAGTCACCATCTTGCCGCAACGATTCAAAATCAAATGTCTTAACTCAGTGGCACAATCGCTATCTACCGTAATACGCATCATAAAATCTGGCGTAACAGCTTGACGTTGAATGCGATAAGAAACTTTGGGAAGCAAAGTGACTGTCGGTGACGCATATTTTTGTCTTGCCAGAGAAGAGTTACTATTGTTATTGACGTCAGATGCTGTTGTGCTCATCGAGGTCAATGCAGAGACCAGAGAAAAACGCGGAGAACTGCTAATAGAAGTAATGCGATTCATGGAGATTTGCACGGGTTGTTGTGGTGATTCCAAGATAGCACCGGCGCAGTAAAGATTCTCTAAAAAGGTCCGCTGAAGATATAAACATTACATAAAAATGATTTATCGGCTTTTTACTCTGCCAACAAAAAAGCCACTTTTTTTCAAAGTGGCTGACTTGGTCTTCAGTTATGCGTTTAACCCAGATTTTCCATTGGAACAGCGACAAGTGGTAGCGGTCTAATGGAAAATCTGGGTTTAATCTATCTGATCAATTTTTTTGTGATTTTTAGATACTCACCAATTTTCAGAGAGTACTTTTTGTAGCCAGAAACTACCGATCACTGTTTTTACATCCGTAATTTTCCCTGTTTTAACCCAATCGAGTAACTCGGGCAAAGTGGCATGAAAAGTTTCTAAAAACTCTTCTTCATCCAACTTCGCTTCACCCGCAATCAGGCCGCGTGCAAGAAAAATATCCAGGTGTTCGTCAGAATAAGCAATCGCATTATGAATGGTGCATAGATAGCGCCAGTCAGTCGCTGTATAGCCTGTCTCTTCGCGTAATTCACGCTGAGCGCATACTAAAGCATCCTCATCAAGATCGATCTTACCGGCTGGGAATTCAATAAAGACTTGATTCAACGGATAACGGAACTGGCGTTCCATTAGTACAGTACCGTCATCAAATACAGGCAAGATAACAACTGCGCCGGGATGTTTGATGTACTCGCGTGTTACATGCTTACCGTCGGGTAAGCTCACCGTATCTTTTTCTACTTTAAGAAAACTACCGGAGTAGGCCAACTCACCGCTGACTTTAGTTTCTGCCAAATGTGGATTTGTCGCTGCATCCAAAGTCAATTTATCCATATTGTTTTCTCAAATAACGATAAACAAATCCAGGAAAAGCGAGAACCAAGAATAAACATGCCGTGATTGAGTAGAACTCCCACGTTTGTGTAAATCGATTACCCGCTTGAGCTTCTAATAAACCAGCTAAGCTACCGACCACAAAGTAGAGAACAATCAGTTCTAGCAAACGACACCAGAGAGGTTTAACAAGCCAGGTTTTCACAGAGATAAAAGAAAACAAACGCTCATTAAAAAAAGGCGAATTGGCGGCGATTATGGATAAAATAATCACCAGCCAACTAGAAGCGGATACATCCACTTTAGATTCCTACCAAGTACATCAGGAGGCCAGTGTCTTGATGATCGCGTTACTGCATGCTGCCATCAATGCCCCAGGCATCAAACCCATGGCTAATACCACGATACCATTAATACTTAAGACAATACGCATATCGGTGCTTGCGATGATAGGACTATTATCTGCAGGCAGATCAAAGTACATCAATTTGACAATGCGTATGTAGTAGAAGGCACCAATCAGGGAGAACAAGACAGCTGCAACAGCCAACCATACGTGCCCTGTAGCCAGAACAGCTTTAAGTACGGACAACTTAGCGTAGAAACCCATCATTGGAGGAATACCTGCCAAGGAGAACATCAACAGTAACATCACTAAAGCAAACCAAGGACTACGTTTATTCAACCCCTTTAAATCATCGAGATTTTCAGCTTCAAAACCCGAGCGCGACAGCAGCATGATGACGCCGAATGTACCTAAAGTAGTTAATACATAGGTAATGCTATAAAACATCGAAGCACTGTAGGCTTCAGCCGCAAAACTCGTATTGCCATCGACTACACCTGACAACAGACCAAGCAACATAAAACCCATTTGTGAAATAGTCGAGTAAGCAAGCATACGCTTTAGATTAGTCTGTGCAATCGCAGTGATATTACCGATCGCCATCGACATCACTGCCAATACGATCAACATTTGCTGCCAATCCACCGCCATTGGGAACAGACCTTCAACCAACAAACGGAAACATATTGCAAACGCAGCCAACTTAGGTGCACCGCCCAGCAATAAAGTTACAACCGTTGGGGAGCCTTGATATACGTCGGGCACCCACATATGGAAAGGAACCGCACCCAATTTGAAGGCCAAACCAGCAACCAGAAAGACAATACCAAATACCAAAATTAATTTGTTTGCCGCTGGTGAAGCAGAAGCTTTAGCAACTTCGGCCAAATCCAAAGAACCTGTAGCCCCATACAACATAGAAATACCATACAAAAGGAAGCCAGAAGCTAATGCGCCCAGAATGAAGTATTTCATCGCGGCTTCAGTAGAAATTGTATGATCGCGACGCAAAGCAACTAGGGCATACAAAGACAAAGACATGAGTTCTAGACCGAGGTAAATCACCAGAAAATTATTCCCAGAGATCATTACCATTTGTCCCAATAAAGAGAACAAGGCCAGTACATAAAACTCACCGCCCAATTTTCCGTTTGTCATGCCACGATCAGAAGCATATTGACGTCCGTAAATTAGAGTCAAACCAACTGCGATGTATGAAAATATTTTAAGAAGATTCGACATCGGATCCGATACGAACATCTTATTACTAAAATAAATTGAGCCGTCACCACTAGGGTTGATCAAAGTCAAAACGCCGCATATGACCAAACTCAATATGCTCAACACATATGTCACATTGCGCTTATCGTCTGCAAGAAACATGTCAATCAGCAAAATAACGCAGATTGCTGAGAGCAAGAAAATTTCAGGATAAAGTGGTATCAGGTTCATATAGTTTCGTTTGTACTAGGTACTAGCATTGATCTGGATCTAAGCAGGCTGCAAAAACGTTAGCCTGCTTTCAGTCTTTTAATTTATATTGAATGCTCAATCAAGGCGCTATTTTTGATGTTGCGACATGCTTCAATAAATCAGCCACAGAAACCTGCATTGCATCTGTAAAAGGTGCTGGATACAAACCCATCCAGATCACAGCAATCGCTAAAATACCGAGCATAAAAAATTCACGTTTATTGATGTCAGCTAATTTGGCAACATGTTCGTGGACAATCGCTCCGAATACGACTCGCTTCACCATCCAAAGTGAATAGGCAGCGCCAAAAATCAATGCTGTCGCTGCTAACATTCCAATCCAGAAATTAAATTGAACAGCTCCCAAAATCACCATGAATTCGCCAACAAAACCAGAGGTTGCTGGCAAGCCGCAGTTTGCCATGGAAAATAAAACGAATAGTGCAGCAAACTTTGGCATAGTATTTACTACACCGCCGTAATCAACAATTTGACGTGAATGCACTCGGTCATACAAGACACCGATGCATAAGAACATCGCTGCAGAAATAAATCCGTGAGAGATCATTTGAACAATGCCACCTTGTACTGACATGTTATTAAACATGAAGAAACCAAGAGTGACGAAACCCATGTGAGCAATCGATGAATAAGCTACCAATTTTTTCATGTCTGCTTGCACTAATGCCACCAGACCAATGTAGATCACAGCAATCAGAGACAAGGCAATCATAAAGCCAGACAAGTAATGACTAGCATCTGGCGCGATAGGTAAGGAAAAACGCAAGAATCCATAAGCGCCAAGCTTCAACATAATCGCAGCCAACACAACTGAACCACCGGTAGGTGCTTCCACGTGAGCATCCGGCAACCAGGTGTGTACTGGCCACATTGGCACTTTGACCGCAAATGCCATCAAGAAAGCTAGGAAAATCATGATTTGAGTTGACAATGGCAAAGGCAATTGATGCCAAGCCATGATATCGAATGTATTACCTGCTTTGAAGTACAGATAGATAATCGCAACCAAGGTTAGTAAAGACCCCATCAAGGTGTACAGAAAAAACTTGAAGGCTGCATATACACGATTCGGCCCACCCCAAACACCAACAATAATAAACATTGGTATCAAAGTCGCTTCAAAAAACACATAGAACAACAAACCATCAGTAGCGCAAAACACACCTATCATTAAGCCGGAGAGTATCAAAAATGCGCCCATATATTGGGCAACTTGCTTTTCTACTACTTCCCACGCGGCTATCACAACAATCACCGTAACAAATGCTGTCAAGGGTACTAGCCAGAGTGAAATACCATCGATACCCAGGGCATAAAATACGTTAAACCGCTCTATCCACGCACTTTTTTCAATAAATTGCATTCCATGCACAGTGTTATCGAAGCGTTGAATTAAAGGAAATGTAACCAACAAACTGGCTAGTGAACCTACCAGCGAAATACCACGGGTCAAGCCAGGATTTGTATCACTACCAAAGGCGAGGACAAATAATCCAAAAGCGATTGGACACCAGATTGCCAGGCTTAATAAGTAAGAAGTTGACTGCATCATGAGTTCTTTTTATATGAATTGCTTATTTAGCGAGAGGAAACATGAACGGAAACATGAAGTAGGTCAAGAAACCTAACACTCCAAGTATCATTACAAACGCATAGTGGTACAAATAGCCAGTTTGGAACAAGCGGACGCCTCTAGACAGCCAGCCAACAAATTTAGCACTACCGTTTACGATCAGACCATCAATCAGGCCTTTATCACCAACGTTCCACAGGCCGTTTCCAAGCATACGTGCGCCGCCAGCAAAAACGATTTCGTTGAATCTGTCCATGTAGTATTTATTATCGAGCAAGGTATAGATAGCATGCGCATGTTTCTTGATCGCCGTTGGAATTTCAGGCTTAAGCATATAAAAAACATAGGACGTAACAACACCTGCTAAGGCCAACCAAAATGGCAATGATGTCAGAGCATGAATAGCCATTGCTAGAGGACCATGAAATTCCTGGGTAAGCTCCTCCATTGAATGGTGCGCTTCATCTACGAAAATAACGCCCTTGAAAAAATTACCGAACAACATTGGCTCTATCGCAAAGAAACCAATCACTACCGAGGGAATTGCGAGTAACACTAATGGCAGCCAAACTACCATCGGCGATTCGTGTGGCTTTTGCCCGGGAGCCAAGCCGTGATGATGTTCGTCGTGATCATCGTGTGCGTCGGCATGATGGTCGTCGTGCGCATCCTGATGACCATGCGCATGTCCAAAATTCTCTTTCCCGTGGAATACCAAGAAGTACATACGGAAGGAATAAAATGCAGTAACAAATACGCCAGCCAGAACAGCAAATTGTGCGAAACCTGAACCAACGATATGGCTCGCTTGCACCGCATCAATAATGCTATCTTTTGAATAAAAACCTGAAAAGAATGGAGTACCAATTAAAGCTAAAGAACCTAACAAAGATGTAATCCATGTAATCGGCATGTATTTACGCAAACCGCCCATGTTCCGAATATCTTGGTCATGATGCATACCGATAATCACGGAACCAGCAGCAAGGAATAACAAGGCTTTAAAGAACGCATGTGTCATTAAATGGAATACAGCAACCGAATACGCAGACGCACCCAAGGCCACGGTCATATAACCTAATTGCGACAAGGTTGAGTAAGCAACTACACGTTTAATATCATTTTGTATGATGCCTAAGAATCCCATGAACAAAGCAGTAATAGAACCTATCACCAGAATGAAAGACAATGCAGTGTCTGACAGTTCAAACAGAGGCGACATGCGCGCTACCATGAAGATACCTGCAGTAACCATCGTCGCCGCGTGAATCAACGCAGAAATCGGTGTCGGGCCTTCCATTGAATCCGGCAGCCATACATGTAAAGGAAATTGTGCCGACTTGCCCATTGCACCAATGAACAAACAAATACAAGCAACCGTTATCAACATCCAGTTAGTGCCCGGTAATAAGAATTTAGCCAACTCTTCTTTTTTAGCGAAAACTTCTGCGTAGTTCATAGAACCAGCGTAAGCCAACAGCAAACCAATGCCTAAAATGAAGCCAAAGTCACCTACACGATTGACTAAGAAAGCTTTCATATTTGCGTAGATAGCAGTTGGTTTTGTATACCAAAAGCCAATCAAAAGATAAGATACCAAGCCTACTGCTTCCCAACCGAAAAAGAGTTGTAGGAAGTTATTGCTCATTACGAGCATTAGCATCGAAAACGTGAATAATGATATGTAGGAAAAGAATCGGTTATAACCTTCATCGTCCTTCATATATCCAATGGTATAAACGTGCACCATCAACGACACAAAAGTCACAACACACATCATCATAGCGGTCAGACTATCCACTAGAAAACCGACTTCGAGTTTAAGTCCTGCTACTTGCATCCACTGGTAGAGAGTTCCATTGTAAGTAGCGCCATCAATCACCGATGACAGCGTCATACAAGAGATAATGAAAGCTATCAATACTCCTAAAATAGTAACCGTGTGAGAAACCTTACGACCAACTAAGTTACCAAAAAATTTAGTGCCTAACAAACCTGCAATAGCAGAACCCGCCAAAGGCGCTAGAGGTACTGCTAGTAGTAAATGTGGGTTAAGTTGCCCCGCCATAATGACCCTTTGTGAGCTTATTGCTTTTTTAAACTGCCAGTGAATTTCATAATTTGCACTTATCTTAGAACATACAAATTAATAGAATTTACTTACCCCTTAAGTGCATCTAAATCTTCTACGTTGATGGTATCCAAATTACGGAACATTACTACCAGAATCGCCAGGCCAATTGCAGATTCAGCCGCAGCCACAGTCAAGATAAAGAATACAAAAATCTGTCCAGCCGCATCATCCAAATAATGTGAGAAAGCGATGAAATTCATGTTTACAGCTAAGAGCATTAGCTCAATTGCCATCAGCAAAACTATAATATTTTTGCGATTAAGAAAAATACCTACAATAGATATTGCAAACAGAATTGCTCCCAATATCAGGTAGTGCGTCAATGTCAAAGTCATTTCGCCTCCGTTTTCTCTGTAGCAATGGCGGCATTAAAACCATTACCTGCTCTATCCCTCGCACGCTCAGAATCAGCAACCATATTGACGATACGGATTCGGTCTTTACTTTTAACCTTGACGGCTTTGGATGGATCAAAATATTTACTGTCTTTACGACGACGCAAAGTTAATGCTACGGCTGCGACAATGGCTACTAATAATATTGCCGCTGCTACTTCAAAAGCAAAAGCGTACTCTGTAAAGATCGCTATGCCTAGCGCTTTGGTATTTCCTATATTCTCAGCAGATGCTGGAATGCGATTATCCGGCCGCAAAAATCCACGCCATAACACCGCTGACATTTCTAATACAATCAATACACCAACACTGGCGGCTAAAGGAAAATGACTCCAAAATCCCTGGCGTAGCTTATCCATATTAATGTCAAGCATCATGACAACGAATAAAAACAGTACCATGACAGCACCAACATAAACCAATACTAAAACAATAGCTAAAAACTCTGCTTTCAGAAGTAACCAAATACCAGCAGCAGTAAAAAAGGCAAGTACTAAAAACAATGCTGCATGTACAGGACTACGTGCGGTAATCACTTGAACTGCGGCAAAAACCAATATCGCCGCAAATACATAAAATAAAATGGTTGTAAATTCCATATTGAGCTAAATCCTGGTTATCCCTGATTAACGATAAGCTGCATCAACACTACGTGCTGCTGCAATTTCAGTTTCGTAGCGATCACCTACGGCCAATAGCATTTCTTTAGTGAAGTACAAATCACCGCGTTTTTCGCCGTGATATTCAAGTACATGCGTTTCAACAATCGAATCAACTGGACAAGACTCTTCGCAAAAACCACAAAAGATACATTTAGTCAGATCAATATCGTAACGAGTTGTCCTACGCGTACCATCTTCACGTAAATCTGACTCAATCGTAATTGCCATTGCAGGACAAACCGCCTCACATAATTTACAAGCAATACAACGTTCCTCACCATTTGGATACCGACGCAATGCATGTAAACCGCGAAAGCGTGGAGACTGAGGTGTTTTTTCTTCAGGAAACTGTACGGTAATCTTGCGGGCAAACATATAGCGTCCCGTGAGAGCTAAACCCTTAATCAATTCGCGCAACATCAAGCTGCCGAAAAAGTCTTTAATTGCTTCCATTTTTTTGAGCCTCTTACTTCCAAATATTCCAGGATGTTTGCATCCATGCAGCCACGATAACTAGGTAGACTAAAGTCAATGGAATAAACACTTTCCAACCTAAACGCATGATTTGATCATAGCGGTAGCGTGGGAAAGAAGCGCGCGCCCATATAAACATCGATACGACAACAAACGTTTTCAAACCTAGCCATATCCAGCCTGGTAACCAGGTTAAAGGTGCGATTTCAAGTGGGGAGGACCATCCCCCCAGAAACATAAGGGATGCCATTGCAGAAATTAAAATCATATTGGCGTATTCTGCCAAGAAGAACATCGCAAAAGACATACCTGAATATTCAACCATGTGACCAGCAACGATTTCAGACTCCCCTTCAACTACGTCGAAAGGATGTCGATTAGTTTCTGCAATACCCGAGATAACATACACGACGAATACTGGCAACAAAGGTAACCAATTCCATGAAAAGATATTCAGTCCGTAACTTGCAGCAAAACCATGTGTTTGACTATTTACAATGTCAGTTAAATTCAGACTGCCAGATACCATCAGTACAATAACTAACACAAAACCCATTGCAATTTCATAAGAAACCATCTGCGCAGAGGCACGCATAGCGCCCAAGAAAGCATATTTGGAATTAGATGCCCAGCCTGCAATGATAATTCCGTAAACTTCCATTGATGTAATCGCCATAACCAAAAGCAAACCGGCGTTTACATTCGCCAACACAGTTTCTGGTCCGAATGGAATGACAGACCATGCAGCGAGTGCCGGCATAATTGTCATAATTGGCGCCAAAATGAACAGTACTTTATTCGCTTTAGCGGGAACAATAATTTCTTTTAAAAGCAATTTGAGGGCATCTGCAATTGGCTGTAATAAACCAGCCGGGCCAACTCGGTTAGGGCCAAGGCGAATGTGCATCCAGCCTATCATCTTACGTTCCCATAGGGTCAAGTAAGCAACGCACCCCATTACTGGCAAAGTAATGCACACAATTTTAACTAAGGTCCAAACCAGTGGCCAAAGAGCACCTAAATATTGTTGGCCATAGCCTTCTATGGTGAGCAGCAAACTCATTACGCACGCTCCACTGTAATAGGACCAAACATCGGCCCTAAAGACTTAGTAGCTATATGACCTGCAGCAATTCGCACGACGTTATCAGGCAAATTTTTACCCAACATAGCTGGCAAGGTAGCCGAACCTTGGCCTTGTGACACTTTGACGTAATCGCCTTCTTTTAAACTTAACTGAGCAAATTGTGCTGCACTCAAAAATACTTCTGGTGCTTTTGCATCCACAGTTTTTTGCAAAGATTCTGATCTTCTTACTATCGCATCAGTACTGTAAATTGCCACATCCGAGACTCGCTCCAAACCAGCAGATACTGATGACGAGAATACCGGAACTTGCGCGCTGATGTTGTTCAACCGACTAGATAATGCGGTTAAATTTTCACCCAACACAGAATCACGAACAGATTCTGAAGTTTCAAATTCGAAATTTGGCAAGTCTAATAGATTACCTAACACGCGCAACACTTTCCAAGCTGGACGGGTATCACTTAGCGGTTTGACAACGCCATGAAAACTTTGAGGACGTCCCTCACAATTAACGAATGTACCGGCGGTTTCTGTAAATGGGGAAACAGGTAGTAAGACGTCAGCATAATCAAGTCCATGCTTATAAGCCGATAAAGAAACAACCATTTCTGCTTGATCTAGGGCGAACTTTGCCTGTTGAGGATTAGCGCAATCAAGCTCAGGCTCAGCATGTAATAAAATATAAGCTTTTTTAGGTTTCGCAAATAGAGATTGAGCGTTGGTAGCAATGTTTGGTATTGCTCCAGCCAAATATCCACCGACCGTATTTGCTGCCTCCGTTAAATAACCAAAACCAGCATTAACATTTTGCGCTATCCATTGTGCCAAAACATGTAATTGACAAGCCTCAGGATGCTGGGCGGCCGCATTACCCAAAAACACTCCAGAGTTATTTTTCAACAGACTCTCTGCAATTGCTACTGCTACTGCAGATGCTTGTACATGTTCAAAACCGGAAGGTTTAGGAATCTCTTTTTTAGTCGCAATTACAACCGCTACTTCTGCTAAAAAATTCAACCAAGCTGATGGCGCAATAACAGCATTATTTGCCAAACTGATTAGTAACTCATCATCCGTTGCATGTAATACATTTAACTTTGCACCCATTTTTACCGCTTGGCGCAAACGTGCGGCTAACAATGGATGATCCTTACGCAGAAAAGAACCGATTACAAAAATATTTTTCAATTGAGAGAAGTCAACAATGGACATACCCAACCATGGTTTAACCTTGTCATCAATAGAAAAATCTGACTGACGTAAGCGGAAGTCGACATTATCTGAACCAAGGCCGCGAACTAAACGCTGTAACAACGTCAATTCTTCTAAAGTTGAATTAGCAGTAGCTGCTGCTGCAATCGCTGCAGCACCATGCTCATGCTTGATATTCCGTAATCCATGTGCGACATACTCTAACGCAGTCTGCCAATCGGTTTCTTGCCACTGACCACCTTGTTTAATCATAGGTTTAGTCAAGCGCTCCGTGCTATTTAAACCTTCATAGGCAAAGCGATCTTTATCAGAAATCCAGCATTCGTTGACTGCTTCATTTTCCAGCGGAACAACCCGCATCACTTTGTTATTCTTTACCTGAATAATCAAGTTGGAGCCTAAACCATCATGTGCGCTAATCGATTTACGGCGAGACAGCTCCCAAGTTCGGGCAGAGTAGCGAAACGGTTTAGATGTTAACGCTCCTACCGGGCACAGATCAATCATGTTTCCGGACAATTCGGAGTCCACCGTCTTACCAACAAACGAAGTAATCTCTGCATGCTCACCACGACCAAGCATTCCTAGTTCCATTACGCCAGCGATTTCCTGACCAAAACGAACACAACGGGTACAGTGAATACAGCGGCTCATTTCTTCCATAGAAATAAGCGGACCGACATTTTTATGAAAAACCACACGTTTTTCTTCGTCGTAGCGTGAACTACCTGCGCCATAACCTACAGCTAAATCTTGAAGTTGACACTCGCCGCCTTGGTCACAAATTGGACAATCAAGTGGATGATTAATCAGGAGAAATTCCATTACTCCCTTTTGTGCCTTAATCGCTTTATCGCTATTGGAACGCACAATCATGCCAGCGGTCACCGGCGTAGCACAAGCTGGTAAAGGCTTAGGGGCTTTTTCTACTTCAACCAGACACATGCGGCAATTAGCCGCAATAGACAATTTTTTGTGATAGCAAAAGTGAGGAATGTAGGTGCCAAGTTTATTTGCAGCATCCATTACCATGCTGCCTTCTTGCACTTCGACTTTTTTGCCGTCTATTTCGATTTCAACCATGGTTTACTCTGAAGTACTCTATCTGAGCTGGCTTAAATGTAAGCAGGAACCAAGCAATGTTTATGCTCGATGTGATATTCAAATTCTTCGCGGAAATTCTTAATGAATGCGCGGACTGGCATCGCTGCAGCATCACCCAACGCGCAAATTGTTCGGCCTTGAATGTTGTCAGCGATCGAGTTCAGCATATCCAGATCATCTAGCCTGCCCTGCCCGTTCTCGATACGATGAACCATACGATACATCCAACCTGTACCCTCGCGACAAGGAGTACATTGACCACAGGATTCTTCAAAATAGAAATAGGACAAACGTAATAAAGATTTAACCATGCAACGGGTTTCGTCCATCACAATCACGGCACCAGAACCCAACATTGAACCCGCCTTGGCAATTGAATCATAATCCAAGTCGGTAGACATCATTACGTCACCTGTAATTACTGGAGCTGATGATCCGCCAGGGATCACGGCCTTAATTTTCTTACCACCACGCATACCGCCAGCGAGTTCTAACAAGGTAGCGAATGGCGTACCCAATGGAATTTCGTAATTACCGGGCCTTTCCACGTCGCCAGAAATTGAAAAAATCTTAGTACCGCCATTATTTGGCTTGCCTAAAGCTGCATATTTCTCACCGCCCATTGAGAAAACAAACGGAACCGCGGCAAAAGTCTCCGTGTTGTTAATCGTAGTTGGCTTGCCATACAAACCAAAGCTGGCGGGGAATGGTGGCTTAAAGCGTGGTTGTCCCTTTTTGCCCTCCAAAGACTCTAGCAAGGCCGTTTCTTCACCACATATATATGCGCCATAACCATGGAAAGCATGTAACTGGAAAGAGAACTCAGATCCATGAATTTTATCGCCCAGCATTCCTGCCGCACGAGCCTCTTCGAGAGCCTCTTCAAAGCGATCATAATCAGCAAAAATTTCACCATGGATATAGTTATAGCCGACAGTGATACCCATAGCATAGGCACCAATCGCCATACCCTCTATTAAAGAGTGCGGGTTATAACGAATTATGTCCCGATCTTTAAATGTACCTGGCTCACCCTCATCTGTATTGCAAACCAAATACTTTTGCCCAGGATATTGACGTGGCATAAAGCTCCACTTCAAGCCAGTAGGAAAACCGGCACCGCCGCGACCACGCAACGATGATGCTTTTAGCTCAGCAATTACTTGCTCTGGTGGGATTTTCTCATCAAGAATACGCTTTAAAGATTGGTAGCCACCACGTGCCACATAATCTTGTAGATGCCAATTTTTGCCGTCTAAACCCGCAAGAATCAAAGGATTAATATGACGATTATGCAGACTCGTCATTATTTACCCGCCTCTGTGAGTTCGGAAACCAGCGAGTCAATTTTTTCATTCGTCATAAAGCTGCACATGCGTTTGTTATTTACCAGCATGACTGGCGCATCCCCACAAGCTCCCATGCACTCACCCTCAACTAAAGTAAATAAGCCATCTGCACTAGACTCTTTATAGCCCAATCCAAGCTTAGCTTTTAAATGATTCGCAGCTCGTTCGCCACCAGACAGAGCGCAGGGCAAATTAGTACAAACTGAAATCTTGAATTTACCAACTGGCTTCGTGTTGTACATGTTATAAAACGTAGCAACCTCCTGAACAGCAACAGCAGGCATACCGATGTAGTCGGCTAAAGTCTGCATCACTGCAGGGGAAACCCAGCCAGTCTCGTCCTGCGCAATAGCCAATGCAGCCATAACAGCAGATTGACGCTGATCGGCAGGGAACTTTGCAAGTTCACGATCAATTTTTTTAAATGCCTGCTCTGATAACACCATAGCTTTTGCCTCTATTGTTGACACGCCGTGATTAAATAATCTAGCGGTCAATTTCACCAAACACAATATCTTGCGTACCGATAATCGTCACCGCATCAGCAATCATATGACCTTTTGCCATCTCATCCAAACCCTGCAAATGCGCAAATCCGGGTGCACGAATTTTTAGACGATAAGGCTTATTAGCACCATCAGACATCAGATAAATACCAAACTCACCCTTTGGATGCTCAACTGCAGCATAAGCCTCACCAGCAGGAACATGAAAACCTTCAGTAAATAATTTGAAGTGATGGATCAATTCTTCCATGTTGGACTTCATATTCACACGTGAAGGAGGCGCAACTTTATGATTTGCACTAATCACGGGGCCGGAATTATTGCGCAGCCATTCAACGCATTGCTTGATAATGCGGTTTGATTGGCGCATTTCCTCAACGCGAACGAGGTAGCGATCATAACTATCCCCGTTAACACCGACAGGAATATCAAAATCTAACAAGTCGTAAACTTCATAGGGCTGTTTTTTACGGAGATCCCACTCAATACCAGAGCCACGCAACATTGGGCCAGTAAAGCCCATCGCCTTAGCACGCTCAGGAGAAACAACTCCAATCCCTACCAACCGCTGCTTCCAAATTCGATTATCAGTCAACAAGGTTTCGTATTCATCAACATAGGTTGGGAAGCGATTAGTAAAATCTTCAATAAAATCGAGCAAAGATCCTTGACGATTTTCATTCAATGCACGCATCGCCTTGTCATTCTTCAGCTGTGAAGTAGTGAACTTTGGCATCTGCTCAGGTAAATCGCGATACACGCCACCAGGACGATAGTACGCAGCATGCAAACGAGCGCCTGAGACAGCCTCGTAGCAGTCCATCAAATCTTCGCGCTCACGGAAAGCGTACAGAAATACGGCCATCGCACCAACGTCAAGCGCATGCGCACCTATCCACAATAAGTGATTTAGAAGACGAGTAATTTCGTCAAACATTACGCGAATATATTGGGCTCTTAATGGCACTTCCAAACCAAGCATTTTTTCTATCGCCATCACATATGCATGCTCGTTGGCCATCATCGACACATAATCGAGTCGATCCATATATGGCACAGATTGCAAATAGGTTTTTTGCTCTGCCAACTTCTCAGTACCGCGATGCAACAATCCAATATGAGGGTCAGCTCGCTGAATTACCTCACCATCCAACTCAAGCACAAGACGTAACACACCATGCGCAGCAGGATGTTGCGGACCAAAATTTAATGTGTAATTTTTAATTTCAGCCATTATTTGATCCCATAGTGTTCTTCACGAATAATGCGCGGTATGTTCTCACGCGGATCTATCGTTACTGGCTGATAAACAACTCGCTTTTGCTCAGGGTCATAGCGCATTTCCACATAACCCGAGACTGGGAAATCTTTACGGAAAGGATGACCGATGAAACCATAGTCAGTAAGAATCCGACGCAAATCATTGTGACCATCAAACAAAATACCAAAAAAGTCGAATGCTTCTCGCTCGTACCAATTAGCCGCATTCCACACATCTATCAGGGAAGGCACGACTGGCATCTCGTCATCTGCAGCAAATACTCTGACTCGCAAACGCCAGTTATGATGAACTGACAGCAAGTGCGAAACAACCGCAAAACGAGCACCGTCCCAAGCACCATCGCCGTATGTAGAGTAATCGACACCGCACAAATCAATCAACTCTTCGAACTGAGTAGACGCGTGATCGCGCAAATCCCTCATAACCTGCAAATACGCTGTCGGCGCTACGACTATCGTCAACTCCCCCAAAGCAAGGGTAGATCGCAACAATCTGTCGCCCAACACATCTTTTACAGCAGTATCGAGGATTTCTAATTTTGTAGTCATAGTAAGTGCCGCCCTAAATCGCTTGATTCACTTGAATTGGCTGGATTAGCGCGCAATCGTATTGGTACGTTTAATCTTATTTTGCAACTGAATAATGCCGTACAAAAGAGCTTCAGCGGTCGGAGGGCAGCCGGGCACGTAAATATCCACAGGAACAATCCGGTCACAACCGCGAACTACTGAGTATGAATAATGATAATAACCACCGCCATTAGCACAAGAACCCATAGAGATAACCCAGCGCGGCTCTGCCATCTGATCATAAACCTTACGCAAAGCGGGAGCCATTTTATTACACAAAGTACCTGCCACAATCATGACATCGGATTGACGTGGAGATGGTCGGAAGACGACGCCAAAACGGTCAAGATCATAACGCGAAGCACCGGCATGCATCATCTCAACCGCGCAACACGCCAAACCAAATGTCATCGGCCACATTGAACCTGTGCGCGTCCAATTGATGAGCTTATCCGCCGTGGTCGTGACGAAACCTTCGCTTAATACACCTTCAATAGCCATAATCCATTACTCCCAATCGAGGGCGCCCTTTTTCCAGATGTACCAAAAGCCCACGGCAAATTCCAAAATAAATCCAAGCATAATCAGAAAACCCGACCAACCCAAATCGCGCATTGCTACGGCCCAAGGGAAGAAAAAAGCAGTTTCCAAATCAAACAAAATAAACAAAATAGCAACGAGGTAGTAGCGCACATCAAACTTCATGCGCGCATCTTCGAAGGCCTCAAAGCCACATTCATAGGGAGATGTTTTTTGACTATCTGGCTTGAAGGGGGCAAGTATGCGCCCTAAAATTTGCGGAACGATACCGACCGCAATACCAACCAGAATAAAGAGAAGAACAGGGAAATAATTTTCGAGGTTCACGTTAGGCTACCTGTATTTAAACGTCACATTAAAGCAAATCATACCAAAGCATAACAAACTAAAAATGACTAACTTCCTCGACCAAGTCAGCATGTAAATCTGACCGTATTTTATTGGTGCCGACGACGAGACTCGAACTCGTACAGCTTTCGCCACTACCCCCTCAAGATAGCGTGTCTACCAATTTCACCACGTCGGCTTAAGCCCAGCATTCTACTATACCAACTGCAATTGTTCAACGCACAATTGCAGTTATTCAATCTTTTTACGGTACAAAAACTGGCTTACTTAGGAATCTGATTTACCTGACCCGCAGTACTTGCAGGAGCAGCAACGACGGGAGCAGAAGCAGAGGCAGCAGCACTAGTAGAAGCCGGAGCAGACTTGGATGCAGGCAAATTATCCATGACGCCACCTGACACTGAACGATTAGTGCCGATGTAAGCTAACGCCAAAGTCGCGCCAAAGAAAATCGCGGCAGCAAGACCTGTGGACTTAGATAAAAAATTAGAGGATCCAGTGGCGCCAAACAAGCTACCTGAAGCACCGGAGCCAAATGATGCCCCCATATCCGCGCCCTTGCCGTGCTGCAAAAGAACCAGACCGATAATTGCCAGCGCAGACAAAACCTGAACAATCACTACCACCGTAAACAAAGTATGCATTCAAAACACCTAATTAAATTAATCGTAAAACAAAGAACAATCTCTCAACACCCTAAAAAATTAGACGGCGTCGACAATTGCGAGAAAATCAGCCGCTTTCAAGGCAGCACCACCGATAAGACCGCCATCGATATCAGCCATCACCAATAGCTCTTTTGCGTTATCGGGCTTCATACTTCCGCCATACAATATTTGCATGCCAGCAGCCAGGTTAACATCCTTACCAATCAATTGCTGACGAAGCACTGCATGAACATCTTGCGCCATTTGCGGAGTCGCAGTTTTACCTGTCCCTATCGCCCAAACTGGCTCATAAGCAATCACAATATTTGCCAGTGCATCAACACCAATCAAATCCAATACCGCCTGTAATTGACTTGAAACAACCGCATTAGTTTGTCCCGACTCGCGCTGCTCCAGAGTCTCACCGACACAAACAATTGGATGCAAACCTGCGTTCAATGCCTGCAAAGCTTTTTGCGCTACCAGATCATTAGACTCATGATGATAGGCGCGACGCTCAGAATGCCCAACAATCACATAAGAACATCCGCAATCCACCAGCATTCCAGCAGATACTTCACCCGTATAAGCGCCCGAGCCGTGCATAGAAACATCTTGAGCGCCAGAGAAAATACCACTACCAGTCAAATCATCCGCACATTGCGCCAAATATGGTGCGGGAGCACAGACCAGAACATCACAAGCCGCATTTGGGTTTAAACCCGCACGCAACCCTGATAAAAGTGCTTTATTGGCAGCAAAACTGCCGTTCATTTTCCAGTTACCAGCTATCAGTTTGCGTCGCATAGCAGCCTAAAATTTAATTAACCGTCTATTGTAGCCGCCTGAGCAAGAGGGGTCAAATTCACGATGCCAAAAAAAGTGAATGCACTGCAACTCAAATAAATATTTGAGTCAATCAATTAACCAAAAGCATCGGCAATATCGCTTTGGAAGTCAAAAGACATAAGTATACTCCCAGTTAGTATATTAAATATGTCCAATGATTTAATGGGCAATAAGACTATTTATACAAAAAGTAAGGGGAGTATATTTATGATCTATTCTTAATTTATTTTATTACTCACAAACCTGTAACATAATCTTACCCACATGCAAGCTGGACTCCATCAAACTGTGTGCTTGAGCAGCCTGCCCTAATGGAAAAATTTGATGTATCACGGGCTTTATTTTTCCAGATACAAGCAAAGGCCAGACATGCGCCTTCAATTGCTGCGCAACCGCCCCTTTAAACGCAACCGAACGCGGCCTCAAAGTTGAACCGGTAATTGTCAATCTTCTGCGCAATACCTGCCCCAGATCCAGCTCCGCCCGAGCACCACCCAGCAAAGCGATGATCGCAAGACGTCCATCATCTGCTAGGCAATTGATTTCACGCGGGATATAGTCTCCGGCAACCATATCCAAAATCACATTGACCCCTTTATTGTCAGTAAGCGATTTGATGATCTCTACAAAATCTTCATTCCGATAATTGATACCACGCTCAGCCCCTAGGCTCTCGGTCGCACGGCACTTATCATCCGAGCCAGCAGTGGCAAACACACGATGCCCAAGAGCCGCAGCGATTTGGATGGCGGTTACGCCGATACCCGAGGTACCGCCCTGCACTAGAAAAGTTTCTCCTTGGGTTAATCTGGCACGATCAAAAACATTACTCCAGACCGTAAAATAGGTTTCCGGCAACGAGGCCGCCTCCATTAAAGAGAGTCCTTCCGGCAAAAGCAGGCATTGCTGCGCCGGAGCTACACAATATTCCGCATAGCCACCACCCTGTACAAGAGCGCAGACCAAATCACCTTTTTTAAATCCAGAGTCGCCCAAATCACCGCCAACAATCTCGCCTGCGACTTCTAAGCCCGGCAAATCAGACGCCCCCGGAGGAACAGGATACTGACCAAGACGCTGAAAAACGTCAGGGCGGTTAATACCTGCCGCATGCACCTTAATCAATACTTCGCCCGCTTTAGCCTCGGGAATTGGACGCTCGCACAATTGCAAAACTTCTGGCTTACCGTACTGTGTAATTTCAATTGCGCGCATGATCTTGTCCTGTTTAAAAAAGTACTATTGTACGGCGATAAAAAAACGCCTGCGCGTAAGCACAGGCGTTTTTGAGAAAAGCGAATTTGCTATAGCCATGCATAGCAAATATTTAGGTAGTCAAGATTACTGAGGCTGAGCTTCAACTTCTGGAGCTGCTGCTTTCATTGACAATTTAAAGCGACCGCGATCGTCAGTTTCTAATACTTTGACACGTACTTGCTGACCTTCTTTAAGGTAATCAGCAACTGCATTGACGCGCTCATTAGCGATCTGACTGATGTGCAACAAGCCATCCTTACCTGGCATGATTTGGACGATCGCACCAAAGTCTAGCAACTTCAGTACTGTGCCATCATAAACTTTACCGACTTCAACTTCTGCAGTCAGCTCCTGAATACGACGTTTAGCTTCCTGACCCGCAGCTGCATCTACCGAAGCAATTGTCACTATGCCTTCATCGCTAATATCGATTTGGGTACCAGTTTCTTCAGTTAAAGCGCGGATCACAGCGCCGCCCTTACCGATGACATCACGGATTTTTTCTGGATTAATTTTGACGGTAATCAGACGTGGTGCGAAGTCGGACAATTCTGCTTTACCATGGGGTACAGCCTCTTGCATTTTGGCAAGAATATGAACGCGACCTTCCTTAGCTTGCGCCAAAGCGACTTGCATGATTTCTTTTGTAATGCCTTGGATTTTGATATCCATTTGCAAGGCAGTAATACCTTCAGCAGTACCAGCGACTTTAAAGTCCATATCGCCCAAATGATCTTCATCACCCAAAATGTCGGTCAAAACGGCAAACTTATTACCATCTTTAATCAAGCCCATGGCGATACCGGCTACGTGAGCCTTCATCGGCACACCAGCATCCAGCAGTGCTAAACAGCCACCGCAAACCGACGCCATTGAAGAAGATCCGTTGGATTCAGTAATTTCTGATACCAAACGCACTGAGTAGCTAAAATCTTCTGGCGACGGTAAAGCCGCTAACAAAGCACGTTTAGCCAAACGACCGTGACCGATTTCGCGGCGCTTAGGCGTACCAACGCGACCAGTTTCACCAGTAGCAAACGGGGGCATGTTGTAATGCAGCATGAAGCGATCTGTGTACTCGCCCATCAATGCATCAATTTTTTGCTCATCACGCGCTGTACCCAAAGTCGCAATCACCAAAGCCTGCGTCTCACCACGAGTAAACAAAGCCGTACCATGCGTACGTGGCAACACGCCAGTACGAATCGTAATCGGGCGCACTGTACGAGTATCACGACCGTCAATACGTGGCTCACCATCCAGAATTTGGGAGCGAACAATTTTCGATTCCAAATCAAACATGATATTGCCTACATCGGAAGAATCCGGTACCGATGTGCCTGACGCTGCAGCTTGCTCAGTCAATGCAGCGCTGACTTTCGCACTTGCATCTTTAAGCAATTGCGTACGAGCTTGCTTTTCACGTGTTTGATAAGCAGCGCGCAATAAAGGCTCTGCTACTGCTGAAACAGCCGCGATCAATGGCTCGTTCTTTGGTGCTGGTGCCCATTCAACTTCTGGTTTGCCGCCATCGCGAACTAAATCATGAATCGCATCAATCACTGCCTTCATTTGCTCGTGACCGTACACCACGGCACCCAGCATAACTTCTTCAGATAATTGTTGCGCTTCAGACTCAACCATCAAAACTGCTTGCTCAGTACCGGCAACAACCAGATCCATAGCGGATGTTTTTAACTGAGTCGCGGTTGGATTCAATACATATTGACCATCGATATAACCCACGCGTGCGGCGCCGACTGGGCCACTGAATGGAATTCCAGAAACGCAGATCGCGGCAGAAGCGCCGATCATAGCGGCGATATCGGGATCGATTTCAGGGTTGACGGATAAGACATGAATGATCACCTGCACTTCATTCAAATAGCCTTCTGGAAACAGAGGGCGAATTGGACGATCGATCAGACGGGATGTCAGTGTTTCTTTTTCAGATGGACGACCTTCACGCTTGAAAAAACCGCCTGGAATACGACCAGCAGCATAAGTTTTCTCAAGGTAATCAACCGTCAGAGGGAAAAAATCTTGACCTGGCTTAGCGTCTTTTTTTGCAACAACGGTTGCTAATACAACGGTATCTTCAATTGATACCAAGACTGCACCAGAGGCTTGACGAGCGATCTCGCCTGTTTCCAACGTCACTTGATGTTGACCGTACTGGAAAGTTTTCGTAACTTTATTAAACACAATGTGTCCTTTCTATTTTGCCGACAGATTTTCAGGCGCTGTCGTCCACCTCACCGCGAGCGAATCTTGGATTCGCTTTCCTGCATTAACTAATTACAGACTCAATTACAAGATACTAATTACCAACCACCAACTACAAACCATAAACAACAAAAAGCCTGCGACAGCGAACTGAGGCAGGCTTTCTGCTACAACATTTTTGCTATGTAATAAATATATAGCAATGAATTACTTACGCAAGCCGAGTTTTTCGATCAGTGAACGATAACGGTTCAAATCTTTACCTTTGAGGTAAGACAACAGGCTTTTACGACGGTTAACCATCATAATCAGACCACGACGTGAGTGGTGATCTTTAGCATGTGCTTTGAAGTGACCGTTTAAGTCATTGATGCGTGCAGTCAATAAAGCAACTTGCACTTCTGGGGAGCCGGTGTCATTTACACCGCGGGCATTGTCCGCAACGATGGCGGCTTTAGTACTTTTTTCAAAAGTCATGATTTTCCTTAACATGCGATGGCAAGAGAATGAACCCTTATCATCGTGATAACAATAATCTCACCAAAACGGTAAGACGAGTGACTATAACATGAATTCTTTACCCGATCAAAGTAGGTTTATGCCATCCGGACCTAAGTAATGACTGTATTAAAGCTAGATCACAGCTGAGGATTAAGCTTCTCTACTTTTGAATGCAATTTATTCAAAGCCGACAAATACGCTTTAGCTGAGGCAACCACAATATCAGGATCGGCCCCGACACCATTTACGATACGACCCGCTTTAGATAGACGCATCGTAACTTCTCCCTGAGATTGCGTACCAGTGGTGATCGCATTCACTGAAAATAGCAATAACTCAGCGCCACTTTGCGTCGTCGATTCAATCGCATTCACAATCGCATCGACAGGACCGTTGCCGTGGCCGTTGCAAGTAACTTCTTTCGTATCAATTGAAAACACAATTTTTGCTGCTGGCCTTTCACCTGTCTCGGAATGCTGTGCCAAAGAAACAAACCGATAGTATTCATTACCGTGTGCATGTTCTTCATCGGAGACCAAGGACATAATATCTTCGTCAAAGATTTCTGATTTACGATCTGCCAGCTCTTTAAACCGCGTAAATGCCGCATTCACATCCGCCTCTGACTCCAAGGCGATGCCCAGCTCCTCAAGACGTTGTTTGAATGCGTTTCTACCAGATAATTTACCCAGAACGATTTTATTTGCACTCCAGCCGACATCTTCAGCTCGCATAATTTCATAGGTGTCACGCGCTTTCAACACACCATCTTGATGAATCCCAGAGGCATGCGCAAACGCATTCGCACCAACCACTGCCTTGTTTGGCTGTACTGCAAAGCCAGTAATTTGAGAGACCAATTTTGAAGTCGCAACGATCTGAGTCGTATCAATATTACAGTCTAAATTGAAGTGATCACGACGAGTCCGTACTGCCATCACGATTTCTTCTAGCGCAGTATTACCAGCACGCTCACCCAAACCATTGATCGTACATTCCACCTGACGCGCCCCGCCGATCATCACACCAGCTAACGAATTTGCCACTGCCATACCCAGATCGTTGTGGCAATGAACTGACCATATCGCTTTATCCGAATTAGGAATACGCTCGCGTAAATTTTTTAGCATCGTGCCGTACAACTCTGGTACGCCATAACCTACCGTATCGGCAAAATTGATTGTGGTTGCGCCCTCAGCAATGACGGCCTCGATCACCCGGCATAAAAAGTCCATATCTGAACGACTGCCGTCCTCAGGACTAAATTCAACATCATCGGTAAACTGCCGCGCAAAACGCACTGCTTGCTTCGCTTGCTCAAATACTTGGTCCGGTGTCATCCGCAGCTTCTTTTCCATATGCAATGGTGAGGTCGCAATGAAGGTGTGAATACGTTTTCTTTGGGCAGATTTCAGTGCCTCAGCTGCACGAGAAATATCCCGGTCATTGGCGCGCGATAATGAGCAGATAATCGGTTCTCTTACCGATGTAGCAATCGCTTGGATTGCCTCAAAATCTCCTTGCGATGCGGCAGCAAAACCTGCTTCGATCACGTCCACTTTTAGGCGTTCTAACTGACGTGCAATCCGGATTTTTTCATCCTTGGTCATAGACGCTCCGGGCGACTGCTCGCCGTCACGTAAGGTGGTATCAAATATGATTAATTTATCACTCATAATCTAATCCTGATTTTATAAAAATTAAAATATTGGCGTAGGTAATCGGTGTAAGTAACCAGCATAAGCAACATACTTTTGAAGCGTGCTTAATTGTGTACTCTATTGCGTGCTTTTAATTCTCTTCATCGAAGATAAAAAAAGAGAAGTAGCCGGTTATAGCTAACGTAAATTGATAGCGCGATATCTGGTCGATATCTTAGGAGCTGCTAAGGTCACTAGAAAACCTGGTGGGTTTTCATAAGACCATTCACTGGCAAATTGCTAAAAATTTAGGCATAAAATTCTTGAAAACGACTATAAGCGTGATTATCTCTAAGTGCAAGAATTTATAGCAGAATTAATCTAGAATTTTCTATGTTTTTGGATTATCAAAAAACAAAAAGCCGCGTCACATTTCTGCGGCGCGGCTATATACTTATTATCACACAGATTGCTATTTATCTTCGTGTGGCTCCACCGTTGTTTGAACAATACTGATGGGGCGACCTTTGCGCCAGCGCCACAGTAAAACAACGTAACCAGACAAGCCATACAAGACAAATAATCCAAACAATACTTTAGGTGGGTCTTTAACCACAGCGACGTATCCAAGCACGATCAAAAGTGGTGCAACAAACGGAACCGAGCGACGAAAATTTACATCTTTAAAACTGTAAAAAGGAACATTCGTCACCATCGTCAATCCAGCAAATAAAGTAATGCACCAAGTACTCCAACTAAGTTCACTACCTTTAAAATTCAGATCGGTCATAAGCAGCACAAATCCTGCGACCAACGCCGCCGCGGCCGGACTTGGCAAACCTTGAAAATAACGCTTATCAACTACAGCGATATTGGTATTAAAACGTGCTAATCGCAATGCGGCTCCAGCACAGTAGATAAAGGCAGCTAACCAGCCGAGTTTATCCATCCCACGAAGCGACCATTCATACGCGACCAAAGCTGGTGCCGCGCCGAAAGAAATCATGTCAGACAAACTATCGTATTGAGCACCAAATTCGCTTTGCGTATTTGTCATCCGCGCCACACGACCATCCAGACTATCCAGCACCATCGCTGCAAAAATAGCGAATGCCGATTGATCAAAACGTTGGTTCATCGCCATCACGATCGCATAGAAGCCACAAAACAAAGCTGCAGTAGTAAATGCATTGGGCAACAAATAAATCCCACGCCGACGTTTGGCAGGAAGCATCTGCCCGTTCTCGCTGAATGTGTTTGCTTGATTTTTACGTGCGCCACGAGGAAAAAGCTTAAGACTACCTTTGGGCTTGCGTCGTTTGAAAGATGGCATGCGTGTAATGAATGAATTGAAAGTAAGGCGAAAGTATAACGTCTATTACACGGCAGTAAAAATCAATTCCATCACCTTTGTCTAACGCGGTATTGATAGAAAGACGTTATTGCTTTATCGGCAAACAGCCTGGCTTTGCTATTCGACCCTACCAAACTGTATGATTTACGTCGTGTATTCAATATGGAAATCTAAATAATCGCTATATATGATTAGCATAAATTAGCAAGATAGCGGTGTGCATGATTAACACATCATAAGCCCGTATAAATGACAGATTTTACGTAAACTTTACACTCATATAAATTTATACTCCTGGTATGTATATATTGAGTGTCCATATATTAATTGGACGATATGTTATTTTTTATAAAAAATTCGGGGAGTATATTAAAATCAATAAGGAAATTTCAATAAAAAAGTCGCCCTGGCAGGCGACTTTTTTGTTTTCAACTTGCGCAGACTAAAAGTCAGCACCAGAAGATAATCTGTAATTGTCCAGATTAATTTTTCGATTGATCGACTAATTTATTCTTAGCAATCCAAGGCATCATTGCGCGCAACTTAGCACCGACCTCTTCTATCTGATGCTCAGATGTCAAACGGCGACGGGAAATCAAAGTAGGTGCACCTGCTTTATTTTCAAGGATAAAACTCTTCGCGTATTCGCCAGTTTGAATATCTTTGAGGCATTGACGCATTGCATCTTTGGTCGCGGACGTGACGACTTTAGGGCCGGTCACATATTCGCCATATTCTGCATTGTTCGAGATCGAGTAATTCATGTTGGCGATACCGCCTTCATAGATCAAATCGACGATCAATTTTAATTCGTGCAGACATTCAAAATACGCCATTTCTGGTGCATAACCAGCTTCGACCAAGGTCTCGAAACCAGCTTTGATCAGTTCAACTGCGCCACCGCACAATACTGCTTGTTCGCCGAACAAATCGGTCTCAGTTTCTTCACGGAAGTTAGTTTCGATGATACCGGCACGACCACCACCGTTGGCCATCGCATAGGACAAAGCGATATCACGTGCAGAGCCTGACTTATCTTGATATACAGCGATCAAGTGAGGAACACCACCACCTTGAGAATACGTGCCGCGAACTGTGTGGCCTGGCGCTTTTGGGGCGATCATGATTACGTCCAGATCGGCGCGTGGTACGACTTGGCCGTAATGAACATTAAAGCCATGTGCGAACGCTAATACAGCACCTTGCTTGGCATGTGGCGCTACGTTTTCAGCATACACTTGGGCGATGTTTTCATCTGGCAACAAGATCATAATGACGTCAGCTGCTTTCACTGCATCATTCACTTCCGCTACATTCAGACCGGCGTTTTTTGCCTTGTCCCATGACGCGCCACCTTTGCGCAGAGCAACGGTAACTTTACAGCCAGAATCATTCAAATTTTGTGCGTGGGCATGACCTTGGGAACCGTAACCAATGATCGTAACGTTTTTGCCTTTGATGAGGGACAAATCGCAATCTTTATCGTAGAAAACTTTCATTTTTATTCCTTCGTAATTTAATTAGTTTAATAATTTTGTAAATAGAATTTTAGAACTTGATATTGTCTTTAATTGGCACGTTTAATGACTACCAATAATTCCGACTAAAAATCTTTAATTGTTTGTTTACACTTTGAGAATACGCTCGCCGCGACCGATGCCAGAACCACCAGTACGCACAGTTTCTAAAATCGCTGTGCGGTCGATGGAGTCAATGAAGGCATCAAGCTTGCCTTTGTTACCAGTCAGTTCGATGGTGTACGTTTTTTCGGTGACATCAATGATACGTCCACGGAAAATATCCGCTGTACGCTTCATCTCCTCACGCTCTTTACCCACGGCCCTGACTTTGATCAACATCAGCTCACGCTCGATATGCGCACCCTCGGTCAGATCCACGACCTTCACGACTTCAATCAGACGATTTAAGTGCTTGGTGATTTGCTCGATGATGTCATCCGAACCCGAGGTCACAATGGTCATGCGTGATAGCGTGGCATCTTCGGTCGGCGCTACGGTTAAGGTTTCGATGTTATAACCACGGGCAGAAAATAAACCCACTACACGTGACAAAGCACCCGCTTCATTTTCCAGCAAAACAGAAATGATATGTCTCATGTTATAAATCCTCCGAGCCGAGCAGCATTTCAGTCAAACCAGCACCCGCCTTGACCATAGGCCAGACGTTTTCGGTTTGATCTGTGATGAAGTTCATAAACACCAGACGATCTTTCATGGCGAAGGCGTCTTTTAAAGCGCCATCAATATCAGCTGGGTTTTCGATCTTCATGCCGACATGGCCGTAGGCCTCTACTAACTTGGTAAAGTCCGGCAAAGAGTCCATGTACGACTCGGAATAACGTGAACCATAATCAATTTGCTGCCATTGCCTGACCATGCCGAGGAAACGGTTATTAAGCAAAATAATTTTCGGGGTCAAATGATATTGCTTGCAGGTAGCGAGCTCTTGAATACACATTTGTATAGACGCTTCGCCTGTAATACAGGCGACAGTCGCACCGGGATTGGCCATCTGCACACCCATCGCATAAGGCAAGCCCACGCCCATCGTGCCCAAGCCGCCAGAATTAATCCAGCGACGTGGTTTATCAAAGCCGTAATACTGCGCCGCCCACATTTGATGCTGACCAACGTCAGAGGTGACGAAGGCGTCGCCCTTGGTGATTTCCCAAACTTTCTGAACAACTGACTGAGGTTTAATCACTTCAGTCGATGTCGGGAACTTCAGACAATCGCGTTTGCGCCACTCATTGACTTGCTTCCACCAGTCTGCCAGAGCTTTGGGATTAGATTTGGTTTCAGCGACACTCAATTGCGACAAAAATTCTTGCAATACGTCTTTAACATTACCGACGATAGGAATATCAACTTTTACCCGCTTAGAAATCGACGATGGATCAATATCGATATGAATAATTTTGCGCGGACTAGACGCAAAATGTTTGGGGTTGCCGATAACGCGGTCATCAAAACGTGCGCCAATCGCAATCAACACGTCGCAGTGCTGCATTGCCATGTTAGCTTCGTAAGTACCGTGCATGCCGGGCATACCGACAAATTTATCGCTAGAGGCTGGATATGCGCCTAATCCCATCAAGGTGTTAGTGCATGGAAAGCCTAACTGATCGACCAGTTTATTCAACTCTGGCGACGCATTCGCCAGAATCACACCGCCACCGGTATAAATCATCGGGCGCTCTGCTTGCAGCAATAGTTGCACCGCCTTACGGATCTGGCCAGAATGACCTTTATCCACTGGCTTGTAAGAGCGCATTTCAATTTCTTTTGGGTAGAAATAGGTAGTCTTGTGCATGCTGATATCTTTAGGGATGTCAACTAACACAGGACCGGGACGACCCGTTGTAGCGATAAAAAAAGCCTTTTTAATGGTCGTCGCTAAATCTCTGACGTCTTTCACCAAAAAGTTATGCTTGACGCAAGGACGTGTAATACCGACGGTATCGCATTCCTGGAAAGCATCCTGACCAATTGCGTGACTTGGAACTTGGCCGGAAATGATCACCATCGGGATCGAATCCATGTAAGCGGTTGCCAGGCCAGTTACCGCATTGGTAACGCCAGGGCCAGATGTCACTAGCGCAACACCCACTTTTTGTGAGGATCGGGAATAAGCATCAGCTGCGTGTATCGCGGCCTGCTCATGACGAACAAGAATATGTTGAAACTTGTCCTGATTAAAAATTGCATCGTAGATATAGAGTACGGCACCGCCCGGATATCCGAACACATGCTCAACACCCTCTTCGGCCAGACATTTAACTAAGATCTCTGCGCCGGTTATTTCTGTATTTGTATCTGAACTCATTTACGTTTCCTTTCAAGGTCCATAGGAGATTGATCGGATGTTCTTTCCTGACGAAATTACGAAGCGAGGCGGTCTGCTGATATTCCTTTTTGTGCGGTCACATTACCCTTGGTACATCCGTTGGATATATTTCCAGATAAGGCTTAGAACACTCGTTCAATCAGTATTTTGGGCTTTGCTAAGACAACTTCTCACGCTTGTGGCATGGGTTAGAACAAACTGCTTCATTAGAGCGAACCTGCAGAGGACAGCATTGTGAGCCGATTCCAGCAAGTATTTATTGCCTCGAGATTTCAAGGCGGATTCATACGGTACTGTGTTGCACCATTTTGGTCAAGACAAATTCCACCTTTTAAAGCACAAAATCCCTTCCAAATCAGGTACTTTGTACAAAAAACGGGACATAGAAAAGGAATTTTGCTAGCATGGGCGCACTTTTAAAGGGAAAGACAATCACGTAACTCGTGCGCCAACCCAATAGCTGCAAAAAAATATGCAAGAATAGCTTTTTGCGACAGATAAACAAAATTACTAAGTTATTGATTAGCTACGCCAACAGATGGCCACAGACAAAGAATTATCCAATTTTCTTGAAGGCGTAGAACGTCGCGCCTTCAAACATGCCGTCTATACCGTACGCAACCAAGAGTCTGCGTTGGATATTGTGCAAGAATCCATGATCAAGCTTTCTGAAAAATATGGCGATAAGCCTGCGGCAGAATTGCCGATGCTATTTCAGAGAATTTTGCAAAACACGATTCTAGATTTTTTTCGTAGAGAAAAAGTGCGCAATACTTGGGTTAGCTTATTTTCAAGTATCACTCCAAACAATAATCAAGGCGATGATAATTTTGATTTATTGGAAAGTTATGCCGCAGAAGATGGCACAGAAGCATCGGAATCAAGCGCGGACAAGATAGAACGTGAACAAGTTCTGAATATTATCGATGAGGAAGTACAAAAACTTCCAGCGCGTCAACGGGAAGCCTTCCTCATGCGTTATTGGGAAGACATGGACGTAGCAGAGACTGCCGCCGCAATGGGCTGCTCAGAAGGCAGCGTAAAAACGCATTGTTCCCGCGCGACACATGCGCTCGCAGTATCGCTTAAGGCAAAAGGAATAACATTATGAATTACTCACGAGAAGCGCAAGACCTCGACTTTGCCTACAAAGTACGGCATGCATTAAACGAATCCGCTGAAAACATTCCCGCACCGGCGCTGGACAGGCTCGCTAATGCGCGCAAAATTGCAATGTCACGCAAAAAGCAAGCTTCGCCAAGTGCGGTTTTTGCATTTGGTGGCGTTTTGGCTGGCAATGCGGGGTTTTCTTTCCAAGGACCACAATCTTGGCTAGGTAAGCTGGGCGTTATCTTGCCTTTGCTGGTACTGGTAATGGGCTTGACAGGCATTTACGAATACGAGCAACAAAGAAGAATTAGCGATTTAGCAGAAATTGATGCGGCAGTTTTAGTCGATGAATTGCCACCTGATGCTTACCTTGATACTGGCTTTAGCGCTTATTTGAATAAAGCGGAGGAATAGGCGTGCGCTTATCCACTTTGCTCGTGGTCAACAGAACTGAAGTCCTTGCCTTAATCATGGCAGTGGTAGCGTCGGTAACTTACGTCATGTCAGCTACCGCTGCTGACGTGACGCCAACTGTTGCGCAAAAAGCTACCGCGTTACCAGCAACGCCATTGACTAGACCAAGCTGGCAGGAATTAAGTGCGACACAAAAAATCGCACTTGCCCCACTCGCGCCTGAATGGCAACGGATGAGTGAGCAAAATAAAAAGAAATGGCTAGAAATTGCAAATAAATATGCAGTAATGAAGCCAGACGAGCAAGTTCGGGTGCAAGAACGTATGCGCGCCTGGGTTAAATTAACGCCTGAACAACGCATGCAAGCACGAGAAAATTTTGCTCGTACAACTCAAATAAACTCAGAAAAAAAATCTGAGCAGTGGCAGCAGTATCAAAAATTAAGTGAAGAAGAAAAGAAAAAACTCGCAAGTGAAGCGGTGAAGAAAAAAAGCGTAACAAACCTTCCCTCAGAAGCTCAACGCAAAGCAGTGCCTCTGGCTCCTATTAAAGGCGCACCTAAGGCAGCGTTGGCAGCACAGGTAAACAAGCCGGCCGCTGTAACTACACCGCAATCGGCAAGTTTGCCAGCAAGCGCGTTGCCTGTACCAAACACGTCGGTATCTCAAACTCCGGCAAAGTAACAAGTGGCTACAACAAATACTGCTATCCCATCACCTGTAGCACCAGCCTTAAAACGTCGGCTTATTTGCATGGTTTATGAAGCGATGCTTTTGTTCGGTGTCATTTTTACGGCAGACATGATATTCGACGTTTGGACCCAGAGTAGGCACGCACTGACCCTTCGCCACGCTCGTGAGGCCTGGCTCTTCGCCATACTCGGAATATATTTTGTGTTTTTTTGGTGCCGGAGTGGTCAAACTTTGGCAATGAAAACCTGGAATATCAAACTAATTGATGGCGAGAGACAAAAATTACCCATCATTAAAGCAGTAGTTCGCTACTGCCTGGCATGGATGTGGTTTATTCCAGGCCTGGCGATTGCCTACCAATTCGAATTAAAAGGATGGCTCGCTATTGTGGCCGTCACCGCAAACATTATCCTTTGGGCGCTAACATACAAGCTTGATAAAGATGGTCAATTTTTGCATGATAAATTAGCGAAAACTCGCTTGGTGCACGCGGAAGTTAAATTAAGCAATGACACCAGATTCGTAGATTAAGACTGATTCCAACGCCAACTACAATCCAGTCAAATATTCATTTATAGCGAATAATTTTTATGTTTCACTATAAACACAACGAATTCTCTTGGGAAAATCCCTATCCAATTTTTGTGCTTTGCCAGTTCAATGTTATTCTATTGAAAAAATAATTCTAGAGAGTCGGCATGCAACACAAAACGCCTCGTCGTACCAGGGAACGTATACTGGACTTATCACTTCGCCTATTTAACGAATTTGGCGAACCCAATATCACAACCACTGTCATTGCTGAAGAGATGCACATCTCTCCGGGCAATCTTTACTATCACTTCCGTAATAAAGACGATATTGTTAATTCTATCTTCACTCAATTTGAAGAAGAAATTAATAAAAAGCTCGCGTTCCCGGAAGGTCGTAAAGCGAACATTCAAGATATCTGGACTTATCTGCACCTGACCTTTGAACTGGTCTGGCGCTATCGCTTTTTTTATCGTGATTTAAACGATCTGCTGTCTAGAAATCGCAATCTGGAACTGCATTTTAAACAAATTCTGTCGCACAAAATCAAAGTCGCCACCGAGCTTTGCTATGGCCTGCGTACCGATGGTGAGTTTGAAGGCAACGACATCGAGATTGACGCCCTTGCGACCAACATGGTGGTGGTCGCCACGTATTGGTTGTCCTACGAATATGTTCGCAATCCTCGCAAATACACCGAGCTACAAACCATGTCCGAATCCCTGGCGCGTGGCTGCTATCAGGTGATCGTGCTAATCAGCCCTTACTTGCGCGGCGAAACTAAAAACGTCTTCGAAAAACTATCGCAAGAATATCTGAAAAAAATTAACCCATAAAATTAACCAGTAAGCTCAACACCCGCGCTTCAGGAATCCCATGTCCACCATAAAATCGCTTTGCGTTTACTGCGGCTCATCCATCGGTGACGACGACGCCTACGCGCAAGGCGCCCGCCAGCTCGCTGCTGAAATGGTGTCGAACAGCATCTCCCTCGTCTATGGCGGTGGCAATGTAGGCCTGATGGGAGTGATCGCGGATGAAGTCTTACGGCTCGGTGGTCAAGTCACTGGAGTTATCCCGCAAGCCCTGATGGATAAAGAAGTTGGCCATACAGGTTTAAGCCAGCTACACATCGTCAAAAATATGCATGAACGCAAAGCCATGATGGCGGAATTGTCAGACGGCTTTATCGCCATGCCGGGCGGTGTTGGCACTTTGGAAGAACTGTTTGAGATGTTCACCTGGTCGCAACTGGGTTTTCATCAAAAGCCATTGGGCTTATTGAATATCGCTGGTTTTTACAATAGCCTGCTCGATTTTCTGCAGCACACTGTCAATGCCAAATTTTTGAAAGCAGAACACTTGGCGCTGCTATATCAGCAAGAAGATCCAGCTAAACTAATTCTGGATCTGCAGCAAGCCAAACCCCTGGCCTTGCATAAATGGGTTAAACAAAACGATCTTTAACTCATATTCAACCGCGCCTTTGTATTATTAAACATCAATCATCGTTGAGTATCCATCTAATTAATACACTACCATTCATTACATACTACCCATTAGTATATTTTAATCGTCCATATACTTATTGGACAATCAGGCATAATTTGATTGGATTGCTAGGGAGTATATAGAAACATCCTTCAGTATCCGATCCAAAAACCGCTGTACTGTCACCAACTGACATGATCTGGGCGATTCCCTCGCCACAAAGCAAATCCCTCTTAATTACTGCTGCATTACAGGGTAAAATGCGGGTTCGATTGTTTTTTTACCTGTTGATCGCGATCATTATGAAGTTCACCAAACAATTTCAGCTTTACCAATCCGAAGCAACTCAGTTTATTCAAAGTCTGAAAAAAGCTAATCCGCAATTAGAGCAAAGCCAGCGTGATGGTCGTGCTTTGTTATGGGATAAAGCACCGATTGATCTTGCGACGCAAAAAGACACGATTGAGTCCAATATCGATCAACAAGCTTACGTGTACCAAAACAAAGCCTAAGCCAAGACTGCTGTGACAGCAATCAGCACTACTTTGTCAGCGACAGATTTGCCTCTGGTTGGCAGTAGCGACAGCACGCCCAACGTTGTTGATGGACTGGCGTTCGCCAAACTATATGGCGAGCCGCTGTTCAAACTACCCAACGATCTCTACATCCCGCCTGATGCGCTGGAAATTTTTTTAGAAGCGTTTGAAGGCCCGCTGGATTTGCTGCTCTACCTGATCCGCAAGCAAAATTTCAATATTCTCGATATCCCGATGGCGCAAGTCACGTTGCAATATCTGGACTATGTTGAGCAAATCCGCAAACATAATCTGGAGCTGGCCGCAGAATATTTGTTGATGGCAGCGATGCTGATTGAAATCAAATCACGCATGCTCTTGCCCAGCACCAAAAGTCTGGATGATGGCGAAGCAGGCGATCCGCGTGCAGAATTAGTGCGTCGTCTACTGGAATATGAGCAAATGAAACTAGCTGCCTACGACCTCAATGCGGTTCCTCAGCTAGGACGTGATTTTTTGCATGCGCAAGTCTTTGTTGAGCAAAATACGGTATTGCATTGGCCGCAGGTCGACGTGCAAGATTTACAAGCAGCCTGGGCCGACGTGCTAAAACGAGCCACACTTGTCGCCCACCACAAAATCAGTCGTGAAGAATTATCGGTGCGCGAGCACATGACAGGTATTTTGCGCAAATTGCAGTCCGCTAAATTTATCGAGTTTTCAGATCTATTTGATCCTAGTAAAGGTGCACCAGTGCTGGTGGTTAATTTTGTTGCCTTGCTTGAACTGGCAAAAGAAACTTTAATAGAAATTACTCAGGCAGAAGCTTTTGCACCGATTTATGTGAGACTCGCTTATTTGCCAACGCACTCATCAACGTACTCACTAACGCACTCCCCTAATTAATCGCTAAGCCAGCAAACTCTCGCTACGAATCAAATCATAGTCGTCACATTCACTCACTCTTATCCTCATGAAAATTATTTCCTCTATCGAAGAATTGCGCGATCAACTACGCGGTCAATTACGTACTGCATTTGTACCGACAATGGGCAATTTACATGAAGGTCATTTGTCCTTGATGCGTCTGGCAAAAAAACATGGCGATCCGATTGTGGCTTCGATTTTCGTCAATCGATTACAGTTTGGCCCAAACGAAGATTTTGATAAATATCCGCGTACTTTTCAGGCTGACGTAGAAAAGCTGGAGAAGGAAGGTGTGTATGTATTGTTCGCCCCGACAGAAAAAGACCTCTACCCAGAACCACAAGAATACCGGGTGCGTCCACCCGACGATCTGGGGAATATCTTAGAAGGCGAATTCCGCCCTGGCTTTTTTACCGGCGTTAGTACTGTTGTGCTGAAATTATTTTCTTGCGTCCAGCCCCGTGTTGCGGTGTTTGGTAAAAAAGATTACCAGCAATTAATGATCATCCGGAATATGGCAAAGCAGTTTGCCTTACCAACTGAAATTATCGCTGCCGATACCTGGCGCGCTGATGATGGACTCGCACTGTCATCACGCAATGGTTATTTGTCTGAGGCTGAACGCGTAGAAGCACCTGTTTTATATCAGACACTGAATGAGGTTGCGCAAGAAATCCGTTCGGGGCACCTGGATGTTTTTGAGCTGGAAAAGAAAGCCATGGCGAAACTAGCAAATCGTCATTGGAAGCCAGATTATATTTCTGTACGCAAGCGCTCCGACTTGCAACCACCGTCTGCTGGCGATATTGCGCAGAAGGCGGAGCTGGTGGTAGTCGCCGCCGCCAAGCTTGGCAACACCCGCCTGATCGACAATCTGGAAGTCTGATGACACAGCTTGCAAAAAGCAGAGAGCACTTTTGTCTCATCAAAAAACTGTCTGCTTTCATGGCACTGGCAGCGATCAGCTTGCACAGTGTCGTGGGCCACGCCGCCATCAGCGTGACTGATGATGCACAACATGTGGTGACGCTGGCGAAGCCAGCACAGCGCATTATCAGCCTCGCGCCGCATGCGACTGAGTTGTTGTTTGAGGCCGGTGCCGGTAGCCAAATTGTCGGCGTCAGCGAATACAGCGACTTTCCGGAAGCCGCTAAAAAAATCCCTTCGATTGGCAATGTATTCGCATTAGATGTAGAACGCATCATTGCGCTCAAACCCGACCTGATCGTGATCTGGGGTACTGGCAACGGCAAAACCCTAGCGAGTAAATTGCGCGATACCCATATCCCGATATTCGAGAGCGAGCCACGCAGTTTTGAAGATATTGCCAGTTCAATAGAACGTCTGGCAGTTTTGACTGACAAGCAAGCGACCGGCAATGCGGCCGCCCAACGTTTCAGAAATCGTTTAGAAAAATTGCGCCAAACTTATCAGCCCGGCTTGTCGTCCAGCCTGTCGTCCGGCTTACAAGTCAGTACTACAAACACAGCAGAAAAACAAAGAATCGTCAGCGTGTTTTATCAAATTTGGCGCAAACCTTTGATGACCTTAAATGATCAGCATCTGGTATCGGCAGCAATCCGTTTGTGTGGTGGTAAAAACATATTTGGCGGCTTAAAAGAAATCAGTCCCACAGTCAATACCGAAGCAGTGCTAGCGGCCAACCCGGATGCGATTATTACCACTGGCGGCGAGCAGCAAGATGTCTTCGCCGACTGGCGGCAATTCACTACGCTCAATGCCGTCAGCAAAGGTAATTTATTTACCGTAAAAGGTGACTGGATGAATCGTGCAGGGCCGAGAATTTTAGATGGCACTGAGATGCTCTGCAAACATCTGGCGACTGCCAGAGCAACACTGAAATAAGATTCAAATCTGATCTCATTTTGCTAGCTTTGCGAGTTGAAAGTGGATATTGCTGCTACCTCACGTCACATTCAAATAAATATACTCAGGTAGTGTATATTTTAGTCGTCCATATAATGTCTGGACAATTCGGATTTTTAATTAAAAATGAAGGGGAGTATATAAAAATACGCCCTTTTGATCGAATCAGAAGCTAGAACGGATTACAACACTCAGCATAAAATTAAGCTATTAATTCCAGTCGCGTGGATCAACCTGATAATACGCGCGGAATTGCTCAAATAGCGCGGGATGATATCTCGCCATCTCCCAGGTTTTCTCAAAAAACGTCTCTGTCCCGACCGCAAAAAATTCTGCCGGATTGGTCGCGCCATAATGATCCATCACCGTTTCTTCACCTAGCTCCGCTGCGCGCTGCAATACATCAAACTCTTGGGACAAGATACTAGACCAACGTTGATAACGCGCCTTACTCATCAAGGCCGGTGCACCGTTGGTGCTGCCGGTTTCGCTATCGAGCTGATGCGCAAACTCATGCAAGACTACATCGTGCCCTGCGATTTGCGTACCATCGCTGCGCTGCACATGATCCCATGCCAGGATCACCCTGCCATCACTCCAGGATTCTCCCGACAAAGTTTGGTTAGCATGAGTGACTACACCACCTAGGCTAGTTTGGATATGCGGCTTCATAAAAGCACTGGGATAAACCAGGATGGTTTTTAAGGCTGGGTAAACTGTGCTTGGACGATTAAGGAGCAACATGCACGCTCTGGCAGCGATCGTGACTTTGATCTCATCCGTCATCTGTAAATCATCGCAAGCAATAAATTTCTTTTGATATAAAAACTGTTTGATCAATCGCTTTAACTGTAATTGCAGCTCCGCTGGCATTCTGGAATACACCGGGATATTTTTACGCAGTATTTTGGAGTAGTGACCAGGGAATGGCTTTTGCAAAGCGCGCTTCAACAGCACATCAGGCAACCACACAATCAGTCCGACCGTGATTACGATGCTGGATAATACAAGCATTAGTGGTAAAGCGGAGGACATTGATTACCTGCAATTCTGAATGAAAACACAGTAACGATACCGTGTTATCTCTGGTTATTTAGACCGTTGCCATCTTGATAAAATCTATGCAGCTTGATAGCAAACATAAGTACGAGCTGGAATCAACTCATACCTTCAGATGGGACAGTCTTCAGAAAAAACAATAGCTATTAACCATAGCTATTGAATGAAGTGCCCGCAAGGCAACACGAATAATCGATTGCTGCGATAATGCGCCCTCACCGATGCCATCAATATCATTCTAAAAATAAGGCATCCAATCCCGTATTCTATTTTTTGATTGTCCTCCCATGCGCAAAGGCATACTCTACGCAGCTTCCGCTTATATCGTCTGGGGCTTATTTCCAATTTATTTCAAAGCTCTGCACGGGATACCTGCACTAGAAATTTTGTTACATCGCATGTTGTGGTCACTGCTATTTTTGATGGTGGTACTGGCATGGCGTAGTCAATGGTCTTGGGTACGCGATGTGCTGCGTCAACCAAAGCTGATCGTCGGATTTGTCGCCAGCGCGACCCTGTTGTCAGTCAATTGGCTGATCTACATCTGGGCGATCAATAACGATCATATCGTCGATGCCAGTTTGGGATATTTTATGACGCCGCTGGTCAATGTCCTGCTCGGTTACGCTATCTTGCGTGAGCGCTTGCGGTCAGCACAATGGTTTGCCATAGGCCTGGCAGCCTGCGGTGTGATCTGGCTGACCTGGCAAACCGGTCATCCTCCCATCATTGGATTGTCTCTCGCCATCAGCTTTGGCGTGTATGGTTTATTGCGTAAAACAGCCGCGCTTGGCGCGCTAGAGGGCTTGTCGCTAGAAACCTTTTTGCTGTTCCCGTTTGCTTTTGCTTATCTGACTTACTTAACAGTGCAAGGTCATAATGCCTTCATCAGCGGATCTGGCACAACCCAATTATTACTGCTGGCAGCTGGCCCGATCACTGCAATTCCCTTACTAATGTTTGCTGCCGGTGCTCGCCTGATCCCTATGGCGACGCTGGGATTGCTGCAATATATTGCGCCATCAATCCAACTGATATTAGGCGTCATTTTGTATCATGAGCCATTTAGCGGCGAAAGACTAATCGGATTTATGGCGATCTGGGCTGCGCTAGCGGTGTATTCTGCAGAGGGAATACGTCACTCCTTCAGACGCCAATAATCCAGGTTTTAATTACCAATAGAGTTGCTAAAGAAGGCTAAAGGAGCCCAAAGAAATAGGCCAATCGTAGTTTATGGTAAAGTACGCGCTTCGCTAGGGGTCCTGCGTCAAAGATAAAGTTTGTTTTTATTCTTGTCTGCAGGTGAGAAATACCCTTGAACCTGATCTGGATAATGCCAGCGTAGGGAAGCGCAAAGTCTCTATCAGTCTCTTTGTTTGCTCCCGCGCTTGCGATAAAAAAAGAGCAAACTATGACAATCGCACCACCCATCTGTATTACACAACGTGTTTCAAAAGTTACTTCACAAGCGACTTCACGCAAGTCATCAGCTCATTCGTTATCAGGTGTTCAAAGCCGCTTGATTCCGCTGACGATGGTCTTGGCAATTGCTCAGGCTTTTACGATCTCTGCTGCCCACGCGCAGAGCGCAGATAAAGCGCTGCCAGAAGTCGTCATTCGCGCTAATAAAACGGATAGCAATAAAAATGATGTGGCAAAAATCGGCGGCTTTGCCGATGCAAAATTATCAGATACGCCAGCATCGATTACCGTCTTCACTCAACAACAATTACAAGATTTAAGCATCCGTACCAGTAGCGATGCGATGAAATTTGATGCCAGTGTCAACGACGCTTATAACGCGGTTGGCTACTCTGAACAATTTTCTATCCGTGGTTTTGCGCTGGATAACACCAGCAGTTACCGCAAAGATGGATTAGCCATACCAGGCGATGCATCTATCCCTTTGGAAAATAAAGAGCGCATAGAAATACTCAAAGGATTAGCCGGATTTCAGGCAGGCTTTGCTACCCCCGGCGGTATCGTGAACTATGTCACAAAGCGCCCAACCACTACGCCATTACGTTCAGTGACGGTCGCCGCCAGTGAGCGCGGCACGCTATACGGTTCGCTAGATTTAGGCGGTCAATCCGATGATCAGCAATTTGGTTATCGCATTAATGCTGCGACAGAAAAATTACGCTCCTATGTAAAAGGTGCAGATGGAGACAGACAATTTATCTCCGGTGCTTTTGACTGGCACATCACACCAAAAGCATTATTGCAGCTGGATATGGATTATCAGAAAAAATCCCAGTTAACTGTCCCAGGATTTCAACTATTTAATGGAACAGATCTGCCTCGCAATGTCAGCGCAGACACAATGCTGAACAATCAACCATGGGCAAAGCCGGTCAGTACCCGTGATAGCAATATCGGCTTACGGTTCGAATATCAATTCAATGACGACTGGCGCGCCTCGTTCTCAGCCAACCGTCATGAATTCAAACGCGATGATTACACCGCATTCCCTTACGGCTGTTCGTCCGCAAACTTATTCCCAGGTTATTGCGCGAATGGTGACTACGATGTCTATGACTATCAAAGCGTAGGAGAATCAAAATCGCCAGTGGCAACGCAGGGAATTTTAAATGGCAAATTCCGGTTAGGCGGTTTGCAAAACACAGTCGCAGTGGGATTTTCGACCTTCCAGCGCCGTGATCGCTTTGGTGACTATGTCTACGATTTAGTGGGCACTAGCAATGTGTTTCAACCTATCGTCGTACCGCAAACGACCAACACAACCGGCCCGGTTCTGTTGCGCAGAACGGATAAAGAATGGTCCCTGTTTGCGCAGGATATTATTGATCTGACCGATACCGTCAAATTGGATATCGGTATACGTCACGTAGCGATCAAGCGTCAGCAAATCGATGCGCCGGGTTACGATCGTAACTACGAATTGCCAAGCGTTGCGCTACTTTTTAAACCACAAAAATCCTGGACGCTGTACGGATCGTACACAGAAGGTTTAGAGCATGGCGGCATCGCCCCGTTCGGTACCAACAACGTCAACCAGATGCTTAATCCGAGTAAATCTAAGCAAGTTGAATTTGGTCTTAAAGCAGATGTGGCACAAGATATTAGTATCACTGCCGCCGTCTTCCACATCACTAAATCGCTGGAATATACCAACTCGGATAATGTCTACGTCAGTAACGGCCACGCAATCCATAATGGACTGGAAGTATCCGCCCAAGGTCGTATCACTCCAGCCTTGATGTTAGGTGCCAGCGTCACTGCATTGGCGGCGCACCAATACGATACCGGCATTGCAGGATTAGATGATAAGCGTGTCACCAATGTACCAGAGTTAAAATCTGTGGTGTATGCAGACTATGCGATTGCCAGCATACCTGGACTCAACATCAACGGCAGTTGGGATTATTCTGGTAACAAGGTGTTTCAACCGGATAACAGCGTCATCGTTCCAGGCTATCAAGTCTTTAATCTGGGTGCACGTTATGTCACCAAAGTGGCTACTGTCGTGACGACTTTACGGTTCAATGTCGACAACGTCGGCGATAAATTTTACTGGCGTGACGTGACGCAATCCTTAGGTGGCTACTTACTGCCAGGCGCACCAAGAACGTATAAAGTATCTGCACAATTTGATTTTTAAAATTTGATTTTAAATACAGCATACAAGCTGTTTAAAATAAAAAAGAGCGGCTCATTTTTAAATGAGTCGCTCTTTTTTCAACCGATATTTTCCATTTAGATTTGAATTGATGACGGATACACTTTTCAACTATCAACTCATCAGGAATGACAACGCGAAACTGACTTGTTCTACCCGTTCTTTCAAACTCCCGCCTACCAGCAAGAACGGCATTTCCCGCTCATCCAATAAGTCCAGCAATTCTTCATGCACTCGCTGCCTTACTGCCGCTGATTCGCGCTGCAAGCCATCGGCAGTCCACGGAAAATCCGGTGCAGTCACTATCGTAAAATCATATTGATGCTGCGCTTCTAAAGCGGCCAGATCAGCGTCAGCTTCACCAAAATAATGGCGACTATACAAAGCGGTCATCAGCGGCGAGGTATCGCAAAATAACCACTGATGGGCTTGTTGAGCGAGTTTATTCTCGCGCTCGACCTGAGTACGAGCGATCAGAATTTGTTCTGCTTCTTTCGGCACGCGTTGCTGCGTCTCGACAAACTCGCGTAAATATTCTGGAACCCATACCGTTTTGTAATGCGCCGCCAATGCCTCAGCAAGCGCTGATTTACCCGAAGACTCGGCGCCTAATATCGCAACTCGATTGATTGAATTTTTGTCCGTCTGACTCGTCATTATTTTTTACTCCAGGCGCGTAAGCCAGCGACCGCCATCACTACAAAAATAGAATACAAAATCGCAGTCAACATCAACCCCTTATGCACGTAAAGGCCGACATACAAAATATCGACGATGATCCAGACGTGCCAGTTTTCGCGTTTTTTACGCGATAACAACAATTGTCCCAATAGACTACCCGCCGTCAAAAAGCCATCGGCATACGGCACATCGGTATCAGTAAATGATTTTAAAAACCACGCTAATACACCGAAGCCGATCAGCCACGCCAAGATCGACCACATACGCTGCATTGACGATAGCCCAGATACGACCAAAGTCGTCGACGTATCGCCTGCCGAACTACCGCGTAACCATAGCCACCACCCCCACAAAGACACAAGAATAAATACCAGCTGCAAACCCATATCGCCATACAATTTAGCGTCAAAAAAGACTAGGCCATATAATCCAGAAGCCAGAATAGAAAACAACCATGCCCAATGAATTTGCTTGATATTCAATGCAACAGTCAGCACCGACAACGCAAAGGAAATCAACTCCAATGCGGTGGTACTAAAACCCAATAACGGGATAGGGTCGTTCATGTTCATAGGGACATTTCTCAAAAGGCGAATTGCGTCATTGCACAGCATTATCTATGATCGTAGCGGTGACATAAAGCACTAATCCAGATAGCCTGGAAATTGACGGAACAAATCAAATCAAATTTATTCGACAAGCCAGGTATTTTCGCAACAAGCTAATGCAGCAAAAAACCGATAAGGAAAAGTAATGACAAATATCCTCTCGCCCGAAGCCGTAGTACAGCAACAATTAGATGCCTATAACGCCCGCGACCTGGATGCCTGGGTAGCAACCTATGCAGATGACGGCAAACAGTTTGAACATCCTGCGACCTTGGTCGCCAGTGGCAAAGCAGAAATCAAAGCGCGCGCCACCATCCGATTTCAAGAACCCAATTTGCACGCCAAACTGCTAAACCGCACGGTGATGGAAAATATAGTGATCGACCATGAAGAAGTGACACGTACTTTTCCAGAGGGCACAGGCACGATCAGGCTGGTCGCTATTTATGAAGTAAAGAACGGGAAAATCCAATCTGGCTCGTTTGTGTTTGGCGAGAAACGACTGGATGTAACTGGGTCTTAAATAGACTTAGCGGACTGGGGTCAGCAAAATAAATGTGCGAAAAAGGCAGTGTGATTTTCGCATTTTCAATACATGCAGGGTACGTTTAACGCACCGCAACAGCGACAAAACCCAAGTATGCTCACCTCAGAATACTTGCACTTATGCATATACTCCCCATATTAATGATTGAAATTGCGCTCTGAATCAAGTAATACATGGACATCTAATATATACCCATTAGGAGTATTTTTTCAATGTGGTGCGTGGAATGCACCCTACGCTGACTAAATGGCAAGACATCCTATCGAAATATCTTGCCTGCGCTAAGTTATTAAAATGTGTAGCCCATATCAATCTCACATCTTCATTTCCAACAAAGCACGCACTGCTACCGTTGTCGGTGTCGTCGTAGTTTGTGTCAAAGAACCAAAGGTGTCTGCGTAACTTGAAGCATTAATATTGTCTTGATGTAGCGCATTTGCTAGCGAGACGCGCAGATTGGTTTTTGGATTAAATTTCCATAATCCGTATAAATCTAAACCGCGCTTTGGTACTGAGTAGCTGGTTTTGTTGGCAGACAAACGTACTGGGCCGCCGTCTTGAAAACTTAGATTGCCGCCGATGGTCAACGGTATTTTATCCAGCTTGTAATCTAAGCCGACGTTGGCGCTGATCGGTGTTTGCGAATCGAGACGATTGTTTGGACCGGGCACTGTTTCCAGATTAGACCAGTTAAACGATAGGTTGGAACGAAAGTCGATTGCAGGCGCGTCCTTCATCACTGAACGTAATGGGAACTTGGCTTCCATCTCAATGCCACGGGTAGTGGCTTGCCCATCATTGATAGGCATATTGGTCCAGATACCGTTGACGTTAGATAGTTGGGTGCGGGTGATGTCGTCAATTCTGCGCATAAATACACTCACACTCATCAAGCCACCGTCGGTCAGATAATGCTCAAACGCAGCATCCAGTCCCCACGCCAATTCTGGTTTTAGATTAGGGTTGCCGATGCTGTCAGGACTGGTTGGACTATTGTTTTCTGAAATATAACGGCGCGGAATCAGACTGCTGGTATCCTGCGCTTTGTAAGTGCGTGTCAGACCAAGGCGTACCTGGTCATTTTTGCTGTCAGGCAGTTTCCATAATGTTTGCAGAATCGGGCTAAAAACGCTGGAACGATTATTGACTTCGGCATAGGTGTTGCCCGTGCTCTTGGTATCGATCCCTTCCCAGCGCAGGCCTGCATAGACTGACCAGCGTTTGGTGACATTCCACTCATCTTGCGCAAATACGGCGATGCGGTTAACGCTGGCATCAAACACTTCATTCAAGTTAAGTGGCGTCACTCCATTGGTAGTGATGTCATGTATCGTCCGAGCTTCGTTTCGCTTGCTATAGGCGCCATCCCAACCAATAGCTAAGGCATGATCAGTCATAAAAGGCGCGGTATATTTACCGCCCCAAGTCAAACCTTTGTCGCTTGCGCTAGTTTGATTTTTTCTATCTAGTATTTCTGACTGATTGATGTCATAGCCTTGCGTGTTCACATCCGAACTACGCTTGTTATAGTTAAAGCCAAGCTTAAAATCCAGCTTGGCGCTATCCGCCATTTTGTGTATCCAGTTCAGATTGGTTCTAAGCATCGCGAACTCAGATTGGATCTGAGTTCGATCACTGACGTAATTCGGCAAAACGCCCAAACTCGTTACCGAACTGTCGGTGCTATTTCCAGAAAAACGGTTAGCGTTGACGAAACTTTGTGTCGTCACGGTATCGCCATTCTCCAGATTAAAATTAACCCGTGGTGACAAGCCTATACCGTTGTAGGTACCCGAATTGTCGCTATACGTGCGACGCCGTAAATTGATATTTCCGCTCGCGTCTGTACCAAGTTCATCCATCCAGGATGGCCTGTCATATTGGCCGTGATTGAACGATCCTGAAATCGAGTACGACATTTTTCCCGCTTTGTCCGACACTTGCCAGTTGGCGTTGACACCGTACTTACCCCCATCTTCCTGCCCGCCTATTTTGAGTTCACTCTGTGCAGTTTGTACGCTGCGCTTCAATACGATATTGATCGCACCAGCAATGGCTTGCGTGCTGTACTCGGCAGTGGCGGCACGGATTATTTCTATCCGTTCGATCAGGTCAGGTGAGATTGAATCTAAAGAAAATCCCGGCGGGCTAGGTTCACCATTCAGCAAAATTTGGTTGTAGCCAGAACCCAGACCACGCATGCGTATCTCGCCTCCACGTCCCTGCACACCACCGATCGTAATACCGGGCAGACGCTTCAGCACATCAGCCACGGTTGAATCACCGTAGCGAATAATGTCCTCCTGTGTGACCACGATTTTGGTTGCAGTATCCTGGCGACGCTCGTCGTAACCTTTGGCACCGCTGACTTCGACTTTTTGGATTTGTTCTTTGCCGGGGGTGGTTGGTACGACTGCTGGCGCAGGTGATACCGATGGCGGACTTGACGGCTTTTGCGGGTCAGCTTGTAGCGGAGCTGATTGCAGCGGCGTTAATTGCTGCGCTTGAGCGCCAGAATTATAGGCAAGCAAAATCGCGAAAGGAAGTAAGGCGAGGCGGAACGGCAGCAGATTAAAGGACATAGTGGTTAGTAGTGAATGTAATTTTTGATAGGGCTGATTTAAGCTGGTAATGCGTTCTCTGTCGAAGCAAGTTCAACCAATAATGGGCAACGAGCACAAAATCAGATACCGGCTAAAAGAGACAAAATGAAGTCTCAATCAAGCGGCTGGACTATATCAGCCAAATATAACAAGAAAATTTCATCTTAAAACTTGTAAGCGAATATAACTGCGATATGACCGCACCAGGCCAATGAAGTTCCAATCGATATGGATAGCTTTTCTTAGTTTTGGCTAAGGCGTGTTGGTAACGCTTGCAAAGCCGCCAACAACGGCACGCAAGCATCAGCGACGCGGTCGATGCTTTGTTCGCGCAATGCGGCCAGATCGACCGTGACTTCGGTCTTTAATCCTGCCCACGCAAGTAATGCAGCGCAAGCTTCTGGGTGATCGAATAAGCCGTGCAGATAAGAACCCAGAATCTGATCATCTGGTGAGCGGCTGCCCTCTAATTCTGCGCTGTCGTTATCTAATACGAACACCGGCTGGGTATCATTGCTGGCGTAGGTGATGCCCATATGGATTTCATAACCGCTGACTTTGGCTGCCTGGTTTTCAATCGAATTTCCATTCTGGTTACCAAACAAGCAGCGACCAGTAACTTGTTGCAGACGTTTGTCTTTGGTCAGTTCGGTGCTGATATCGAGCAGGCCTAAACCGTCAGAATCCCCAGCGATGCCTTCTACCCCATGCGGATCGCTGACGACATGACCTAACATTTGATAACCGCCGCAAATGCCGATAATTTTGCCGCCATAGCGCAAGTGTTTTTCCAACACAGGCTGCCAGCCTTGCTCTAGCAAAAAAGCCAGATCAGCGCGGGTATTTTTACTGCCTGGCAGAATAATCAGATCGGCAGGCGGGATCGCCATGCCGGGGCCGATAAATTGCAAATCAACCTCGGGATGCGCGCGCAGTGCATCAAAATCGGTATGGTTAGAAATACGCGGTATCGCCGGTACGATAATGCGGAATTTGCCTGCACCTTGCTGGCTAGACTGGATCGCATCTTCTGCATCCAGCATTAGTCCGTGCAAATACGGCAGCACTGCCAGCACAGGCTTGCCGGTTTTTTCTTCCAGCCATGTCAAGCCCGGTTCCAACAGACTGATATCGCCGCGAAAACGATTAATCACAAAGCCAACGATACGGTTTTGCTCTGACTCTGACAAACAGGCCAGCGTGCCGAGGAAGTGGGCAAACACGCCGCCACGATCAATGTCAGCCACCAAAATCACAGGACAGTCAACTGCTTCAGCAAACCCCATATTGGCGATGTCACGCGCACGTAAATTGATTTCCGCCGGACTGCCTGCGCCTTCCACAATGATGTTGTCGTATTGCTGTTGCAGCCGGCCATAGGATTGCAGCACGGCTTGCATGGCGATAGTTTTATACTGATCGTAATCACGTGCATTCATGTCGGCGCGTACTTTGCCGTGGATGATAATTTGTGCTCCGGTATCGGAAGACGGCTTGAGCAAAACAGGGTTCATGTCTGTGTGTGCCGGCAAGCCCGCGGCGATCGCTTGCAATGCCTGCGCCCGACCGATCTCGCCACCGTCAATTGTCACAGCACTATTTAAGGCCATGTTCTGCGGCTTCATCGGTACGACTGCTACACCTTGTCTTTTCAGCAGACGACATAAGGCGGCGACTACGGTGCTTTTACCCGCGTCCGAGGTGGTGCCTTGCACCATTAAGGTGGTGATTTTCATAGAATGTGTTATGAGAGATAATAATATACTGGGATTAGTATATATTAGACGTCCAATCATTCACTGGTCAATGAGCGTAAAACTTAAAATATATCGGGGAGTATATTGATTTTTTATATGCTTTAGGCTTGTCTGTATAGTTTATTGCCCTTCATTTTGAGAAAGTATTTAACGTCATGAACAAAACAAATCAGCTTGATCAGCACGCAAGCGCGTACACGATCAGCAATCTGATCCCTTCGATTGAGGTCTATCAAGCCTTGCGATCAGGTGCAGGATTAAGCGGAAAAACGACCGAGGCCGCCAGCAGAGGTTTGCCGAATAGCTTATTTGCGGTTCAAATTATGTTTAACGATCAAGCGGTTGGCATGGGACGTGTCATTGGTGATGGCGGTTGTTTTTATCAGATAGTTGATATCGCCGTGCTGCCCTCGCATCAAGGCAAAGGTTTAGGTAAGCGCATCATGCAGGGGATTGTCGCCTATTTAGAAATGAACGCGCCTGACAGTGCTTACATCAGCTTAATTGCTGACGGCAAAGCACAAGAGTTGTATGCGCAATTTGGCTTTGTACAGACCGCACCGCGTTCTGTGGGTATGGCGTTGAAGCGAACTAAAAAAGAAGCTTAGTGAATTTAAATGAAATGAAGAAGTTTAAGTGCGTCGGTGTAAATCATCCGTGATGGGATCTACCTTTGTGACTGGCTCTACATCGTTGACGATATCTTCTTCTTTCGCCGTATCAATGTCGATGATAGATCCGGTGACGCTATCTTTGACATGGTAAGCAGCAATTGCCGCAGCTAATGCGGGATTGTTTTGCGGTAGTAGCGCTGGATTTTGAAACAACAGATTTAATTGCGATTGAGTAGTCAAGGGCGTGGCATTCACATCCTCAGTCAAAGCAGCATTAGTCGTGCTTGCTAACGGTGCTTGCTGCAGCAAAACTACTGGATTAGTAATTGGAGTAGCGATTGGATTAGTAACAGAACTACTGCTCGCCGAGGTTAGATTCGCAGGGTTAGCAGTGGCCGAATTTGGCGGAACGGTAAGCGACTCAATATCTGCATTAAACTGCAATTGAAGTTGTGATTGTGATGGATTTAAAGTTGGGTTCAAAGTTTGATTTGTCGCTAAACCAGCCTGCTCTGCTAGCGAAGTAAGCTGAGTCGAGATAACCGCAGAGGATGTTTCCAGCAAGGCGGCGCTTAATGCAGCGTCTGCCAAACTACTCAGCGATTGAGCATCCAAGCCTGTATTCAGGCTAAGGTTAGAAAGATTTTGCGTGTTTGTATTGGCATTTAAATTGATACTTGTATTTGTGTCGACTTGAGTCGCACTGATTCCAGCAGCAAAAGTACCGGGATCGCTAGCAGCAGTTGCTGTAGCAGCAGTTAATGCACTAGCCAGAGATTGTGCCGTCTGGGCGACTAAATCCGATGTCACCGCAGGATTGGCGTTGTATGCAGTTTGTAGCGTGTCTGGATTGATGGTCAGTGATTCATTGGTGTTGGAGGTCGTGGTGGCAGAAAAATTAACCCCCAGCTGCGCCAAATCCGACAGAGCATTTCCACCGTTGATAATTGCATTTGATGTGGTGCTGGGCGCTATGTTTAGGGTTGCATTTATTGCTGTATTTGTTGCTGTATTTGTTGCTGCATTTGTTAGTACATCTAAGGCAGCATTTAGCCCGGCATCTGGCGCAGTGATTTGCAAATTGTTGAAGCTATCCACAAAATTCTGGGTACCAGCGAGTAAATCAGTAAAACTAGGATTGCCTGGCACATCGGCTAATTGCTGCAAAGTTGATGCTGCTGCCAGTAATTGTGCAGGTGGAGAAATGTCAACAATAACGGCAGCGTCAGCCTGCGACACTACATTAGTCGTCGGGGCAATGACAGTTTGAGTGCTACTAATAGCATCAGGCGACTTTACTGGATTCACCTCGCTTACATTCGCAGCACTTACGGGCGTGCTGTCTATAGGCTGAATCGCTATTGGCAACGCAACAACTGGCGTCGTCGCTAAAGCCGCTACTGGATTAATGATATTGGTGTCCATATCTGAATCATGCGCTAAGCATACGGCCTGCTCTGTACGCTAACTCACACATACGCGTTTTTGGTAGTTAACAATGTACAAGCTTAGATTTCTGCTTGCTTAGCAAAATTTTTAGTCAAACCTTTGGGTAAATTCTCAGCCGATTCATGAGCGTAATTTTGCGCAACTCTCAACTCGCAACTCGCAACTCGCAACTCTCAACTCTCAACTCTCAACTCTCAACTCTCAATTTTTATGGATCAAATTTCTTGCCAGCGAGAGATTAACGCATGCAACTGTGGCAAGCCATACAAAATCGCGGATGGTCCCGGTGACAAGATATCGGCCGATTTTATCTCGGCTACTAAATCATTTTGTACCGCTGGAATCTGCTGCCAGCCATCGCGCTCTGTCACACTTTTTGCTATGAATTTTTTACCGCACCACGATCCGATGATGATATCAGGCGCGCGTCGCACTACCTCGCTGGGGTCAGCAATGATGCGTTGTTTGGCGCTGTGATGTTGCGCAAACTCAGAAAAAATATCTTCGCCACCAGCGATCTGAATCAGTTCTGAAACCCAGCCTATACCGGACATTAAAGGCTCATTCCATTCTTCAAAATACACTTTGGGCCGGCGCGTCCAGTGCGCGGCTTGCTGTTGAATATGCGCTAGCTGTGTTTGCAAATCAGCGATCAATTCTGCACCTTGCTGTTGCTTACCAACCAAGCTGGCAAGTGCCGCAATCATGCGCAAAATCCCAGCAACCGTATGTTGATTAAAGACGTGTACCTCAATCCCGGCAGCGATCAGGTCCCGACAAATATCCGCCTGCATATTGGAATACGCAATCACCAGATCTGGCTGCACGGCTAGAATACGATCTATTTTGGCAGAAGAGAATCCGCTAATTTTTGGCTTCTCTTGTCTGGCTTTGGCAGGACGGGTGGTATAGCCAGAAATCCCGACGATCAACTCTTCTGCGCCAAGTGCGTATAAGGTTTCTACCGCCTCGGTGGATAAACAGGCGATACGTTGGTAGGAGGATTTAGTCATAGTCATCACGGTCATGGTGTGGAGGATGACTTGACTAGGGCTGTCTTACTGTCAGCTTTATCGTCAATCTTGTTGTCAAGCTTAGTACCGCGTCGATTGCGTGCCTGATCTAATGCTGCACATACCGCTTTGGCACCCTCAATAATTCTTGGTCCGGCACGGTTTAATAAATCGCCATCCACCACGATCAGATTATTGTTTTTGACTGCCAGTAAGTTCTTGATATCCTTCCATTGCTCCAGTCCGCTAGTGGCTTGTAGTTTGCTGTCACCCGTCAAAATCACCTCGGGGTTTTCTTGTATCACTGACTCTAATCCCACCACTGGGGCAGCAGCAGATAGGTGTCCAAAAATATTCTCGCCACCACAAATCCTGATCGCATCACTGACGATATTCTTGTCATTGAGAGTGTAGATAGGTTTACTCCAGACCTGGTAAAACGTTCTGACTTTCGGTTTATTCTGGTAGTGGGCAATAAGCTGGTTGAGTTGCTGGCTAAACTCCGCTGCCGCTATTTGAGCCTGTTTTTCCGTACCAAATAAAGTCCCCAACTTGAGCAAGGTAGCGGGAACATCTTCCAGCTTATGCGGATCACTAAAATAATACGGTATGCCTGATTTACGTAACGGCTCTAACTGACGCTCAAACGCACCATGCATCCAGACCACGAGTAAATCGGGCTTCATCGCAATGATGCGCTCGATGTCGAGTTGACGATTATCGCCAACTCGCGGGATGGCTTTTGCCGCTTCAGGATAGTCGCTGTATTTAACGGTGCCGATCAGATGATCACCTGCACCGGCAGCAAACACTAACTCGGTCACATGCGGCGACAAACTGATGATTTTTTGCGCCGGACGCGCCAGAGTAATCGTCGTCCCCAGATCGTCCGTCACACTAATTGCGGCTCGCGCGATGGGCGTTGCCAGTATGGATATCAATGCGCCGCATAAGCATGCGGCAATCGACAGAGAAGACAGAGTAGTGTTTTTTTTCACGGAATGGTCAGGATATAAATAAAATAGACGAATTGGCGGCATCACTAATCTGATGTAAGCATGCCAACCCGCATTCTATGCTGTCCCGCCACTCCGAGGTTATTTGGCTATCAAATTAGCGCGATAGAATACGCTATTGGAGAAGATGCTGAACAAGCTGCTGAACAAGCTGCTGAACAAGCTGCTGAACAAGCTGCTGAACAAGCTGTTAGGTCATCTTTTGCAAGTCCAGATATCTAGACTTCGTGTCCTCATCTTCCCTTACTTTATGCGACTACTTTATGACACCGCGACCAAGCGACTCAGGGTAGCCGTATCAGCCATCAAACTCACACTAGCCGATTGATGCACGATACGTCCACGCTCCAACACCATCGCATTTTGTGTCATTGATAAAGCCAGTTTGGCGTGTTGCTCTACCACGATGACTGCCATGCCTTCTTCGCTGATCAGCTTGCGGATCACTTGTGCCAGATCTTGCACGATGATCGGCGCTAATCCCTCCATCGGCTCATCCAGCAATAACAGGCTGGGATTCGTCATCAGCGCACGGGCAATGGCGACCATTTGCTGCTCGCCGCCAGAGAGTTGATTGCCCATATTGCTACGGCGCTCTTCCAATCGCGGAAAGATGTCATAAATTTTTTTGATATTCCATGGCCCCGGACGAGCAACAACACTTAAGTGCTCTTCTACCGTCAAGGACGGAAACATATACCGCTCTTGTGGCACCCAGCCCAGACCTGCATTAGCACGCTTATGCGTCGCCATAGGATTGATATCGTTGCCGCGCCACCGTATGCTGCCGCCGTGTCGTTGTGTGATCCCCATCAGGCTGACAAGCAAGGTGGTTTTACCTGCACCATTACGCCCAAGCAGTGCCAGGCTATCGCCTTGTTTCAGGCTGAAAGAAATATCTTCCAGCACGACTGACTCGCCATAACCAGCGGTGAGTTTATCTACGGTGAGTAAGTCAGTCATGCGCTTCTCCCAGATAGACTTCTTTTACCCTTAGGTCTGAGGCGATCTCGGCTGGAGTGCCTTCAACCAATACTTTGCCGCCAACCAGGACGGTAATCCGTTCTGCAAATTGAAATACAAGGCCCATATCGTGCTCAATAAAAAGTATCGTCACCTCGCGCGGCAAACCAGCGATTACTTCAAATAGCTCTGCACTTTCTGCGGAAGGGATGCCAGCTGCCGGCTCATCCAGTAACAATACTTTGGGTTGGGTGGCCAGTGCTAAAGCGATCTCGACTAAACGTTGTTTCCCGTAGGGCAAACTGCCCGTCAATCGCTGCGCCTCTTGCTCCAGTTTGAGCGAACTGAGTAACGCCATCGCCTCTTCTATCGCCAAGGTTTGTTGCGAAACGGTTTTATACCAGACCCGACTATTCCCCTGACGCTCGCAAATGACAAGCACGACGGATTCCAGCACGGTCAATCCCGCAAACAAGGTATTGATCTGAAAAGTCCGTGTCATACCGCGCTTGACGCGCTGATGTTGCGGCAAGCTAGTGATATCTTGTCCGTCTAAAAATACTTGTCCACCAGAGGGCGCGATACTCCCCGTGAGCAAATTGATGAAGGTTGTTTTGCCAGCGCCATTCGGACCAATTAAGGCGTGCCTGCTACCTTTAGTAAATGATAGCGAAATATCGGTGTTCGCTTTAAAAGCGCCCCAGGCCTTGGACAAGCCTTGGGTACGCAATGCAATCTGATTACTTTCTGGCTTAATATTAGACTTTGGATCAGGCATAGCATCAGCGCTGTTGCGATCAACCATCAAATGAGTAGCGCTCATAAGCTCTCCCCTTTTGATTTGGCTGATCTCAATTTTGACATCAGATAATCTCGCATTTTATCGAGCCCGCCGAGCAATCCACCACGCGCAAACAGAACAATAAATATCAGCAATAATCCTATCCAGAATTGCCAATAAGCCGGATTTTGTGCAGAGATAAAATCTTGCGCCAGCATGTACACCGCTGCACCGATCAAGCCGCCATACAAGCGCCCTGTCCCGCCCAATACCAGCAAAATTAAAATCTCTGCCGAGCGCGGAAAACCCAAACTATCCAGTCCGACAAACTGCGTCGTCTGCGCCAGCAAGGCGCCAGCAACACCGGCGACAGCTGCGCTAATGGTGAAAATAGTGATCAGTTGACGTTGCACATTGGCACCGATTGCAGGCATACGCTTGCCACCTTCCCGGATACCACGCAAGCTCAGACCAAACGGAGAATTCACCAGCCGACGCAAAATCACAAATAAAATAAACAGGATAATCAAGCTATACCAGTACGCCGTTTTTCCATACAAATCAAATTCAAAACCAAACACATTGCCGACCATCATGCCGGACAAACCATCTACACCGCCGGTAATAAAAGCCATTTTATTCGCCGCCTCGAACAGCATCAGACCAATGCCCAGCGTGACCATTAAGCGCGTTAAATCCTGACCGCGCACAACCAAAAAGCTCGCACAAAAACCAAACACGGCAGCCACCATGGCGGCAATCAATAAGCCACTTAAAGGTTCGTACCAACCATGCACAGATAACAGTCCGGCAGTGTAAGCACCCAGACCAAAAAAAGCGGCGTGACCGAGCGAGACGATACCCGCATAACCCAGCATCAGATCGAGCGAAACAGCAAACAAACCGACGATCAAAATCTGGCTGCCCAATACCAGATAATTTGGAAAAAGGAAAAATGCGGCAACGGGCAAAATCCAAAAAACTATTTCCAATTTAGTCCAACGTCCCGTGGGCAAGCTAGCGAGCTTACTGGTTTGATATCGTGGCGTAGTCATGACTTTTTCCCCATCAAACCGGATGGGTACGCAATCAGTAATACGACCATCAAACCGTAAATCACAAATGCGCCAACCGAAGGCACATAATATTTTCCAGCGACATCAAAAATGCCGAGTATCAATGCAGCAATCAAAGTGCCCTTGATGCTTCCTGCACCACCGACCGCGACTACGAGTAAAAAATACACCATATATTTGATCGGAAAAGTAGGATCTAATCCCAGCAAATCGATCCCTAAACCACCACCCAAACCCGCTAAGCCAGAGCCCAGTGCAAAGGTCAGCGAAAATACCCGACTGACATGAATCCCCAAACCCGCCGACGCCAGACTGTTATCTACCGAGGCGCGGATTTGTGCACCGAAGCGAGTACGCTCTATCAAATATGCCAAGGCTGACGTAACTACAATCACGACCGCTATCAAAAATACACGGTAGGCGCCGACATCCAATCCCATCAAATTGATTTGCCCGCGCAGCCACTCTGGCAACAGCACAGGCTGCTGCGTCGGCCCCCAGATATAGGTCGCACCAGCCACTGCCACGAACGTTAATCCAATCGAAAACAAGACCTGATCCAGATGACTGGATTTATATAGACGACGGTACAAAACTCGCTCCAGCACTAATCCGGCAAGAGCACTGAGAAAAAAAGCAATCGGCAGCGATAATAAAAAAGGCAGTCCCAGACGGTTCATCACGACCACGCAGACATAGCCGCCCAGCATCGCAAACGCCCCATGTGCGAGATTGATAAAGTTCATCAATCCCATCGTCACAGACAAACCGACGCTGATTAAAAATAGCAAAGCGCCGTAAGCGATGCCGTCAAATAAAACACCCGCAAGATTGCCTAGCATGGGCACCGCCGTAGTCCGGTGCGCAAATGGGAATGCGTCATTTTGTCTCCTTGAATTTTTTCAATTATTTTTTATGTGCTCGTTCTTACGAACAGCCTAGGCAACTTTACAAATACTGCACTTCAACTCCCCCGCCTTTGCCGCTAAGTGGAGAGGGTGATTGAGATAACTGAACATCCTAAATCACTCACGCCCGGTTGCTCAGTTCCAGCGATTTTCCCGCTCACGGAAGCAAGGTTCGATTCAGTAAAATTAATATACTACCCATAAGTATTTTTTATTGTCCAATCATTACTTAGACAATACTACCTATTTTTACTTATACTCCCCATTTTTTTATAATCAGAGGCATAGATCAAACCCGCTCGATAATGATGGCAATACCCTGCCCTACACCAATACACATCGTACAAAGTGCATAGCGACCACGGGTACGATGGAGTTGGTACATGGCAGTAGTGACCAGACGAGCACCACTCATGCCAAGTGGATGACCAAGCGCAATTGCACCGCCGTTGGGGTTGACGCGCGGGTCGTCGTCTTGCAAACCCAGTTGCCGCATCACAGCCAGACCTTGCGCTGCAAAAGCCTCATTGAGTTCAATCACATCCATCTGCGCCAGGGTCAATCCAGTTTGAGCCAGCAGTTTTTCTACCGCGGGAAAAGGTCCTATGCCCATCACACGCGGTGCCACGCCCGCAGTCGCCATCCCGACGATGCGAGCTTTGGGGCTAAGTCCATGGCGTTGTGCAGCATCTGCTGATGCCAGCAGCAAAGCACATGCACCATCATTGACACCCGAAGCATTGCCTGCGGTGACGGTGCCATCGGCACGCACGACGCCTTTGAGTTTGCTGAGCGACTCTATGCTGGTGACGCGCGGATGTTCGTCCTTGCTAATGATGACGGGCTCACCTTTTTTCTGGGCGATTGTTACTGGCGTAATTTCTTCTGCCAACAAGCCATTGGCTTGTGCTGCAGCTGCTTTTACCTGGCTGGCTAGGGCAAATAAATCCTGATCGGCACGGCTGATGTTGTAATCGGTCGCAACGTTTTCTGCAGTCTCTGGCATGGCATCAACGCCGTATTGCGCTTTCATTTGCGGATTGATAAAGCGCCAGCCTATCGTGGTATCAAAGATGGTCGCGCCACGTCCGAAAGCGCTATCCGACTTGCCCATGACAAACGGTGCGCGGGTCATCGATTCCACACCACCGGCGATCACCAGATCAAGTTCGCCCGACTTAATGCCACGCGCTGCAGTGCCCACCGCGTCCATGCCAGAACCGCATAAGCGGTTAATGGTGGCGCCTGGCACCGTCAGCGGCAAACCCGCTAATAATGCAGACATGCGTGCGACGTTGCGGTTATCTTCCCCTGCCTGATTGGCGCAACCAAAGATCACTTCTTGCACGGCAGCCCAATCGACTTGCGGCTGCCGCTGCATGAGTGCGCGTAGCGGGATCGCGCCCAGATCATCAGCACGGACATCTTTTAAATCACCGGCATAACGACCGATTGGTGTACGGATTGCATCGCAGATGTAAGCAGTCATAGTATTCGTCTCTTCGTTTTTTTTAAATTTTGTAGAATTTGTTTAATGCGGATTTTCTCAACTCAAACTCGATTGAAACTCGATTGAAACTCAATTGAAACTACAGCAATGCCAGCGTCAACGTTGCACCCGTTCTGGCTTGCAACGCCTCAAACGATAAACCAGGCACCATCTCCCTAATTAATAATCCTTGCGGACTCACCTCCATTACCGCCAGATCAGTGTAAATTCTGGCCACGCAGGCAATGCCCGTTAGCGGATAAGAACATTCAGCAACGACCTTGCTCTCACCGGTTTTGGTTTGATGCTCCATCATCACAAACACTTGCTTGGCACCGACAGCTAAATCCATCGCACCGCCCACCGCCGGAATCGCATCAGGCGCGCCGGTATGCCAGTTCGCTAAATCCCCTTTTGCTGAAACTTGAAAACCACCGAGGACACAAATATCCAGATGACCACCACGCATCATCCCGAAGGAATCTGCATGATGAAAAAAAGCGCCTCCGTCAAGTAAAGTGACGGGCTGTTTTCCGGCATTGATTAAATCCTCGTCTTCTTCGCCGGCTGGTGGCGTAGGTCCCATGCCGAGCAAACCGTTCTCGCTGTGTAAAATAATTTCGCGCTCTTTGGGTAAATAATTGCTAACCATGGTCGGCAAACCTATTCCCAAATTCACATAAGCGCCTTCAGGAATATCCTGCGCGACACGCGCTGCGATTTGCTGACGTGTCAGCGGCTTAAACGGAGCCTCGCTAGTCCCGGCTGTCGGATTGATGTCGCTACTCATGCGCGTGCTCCAGTATTTACAGCGTCCGTTATTGCAGCTTCCTTAGTTGCAGATTCCGTAGTTTTCCTCACTGCCAGTACCCGCTGAACAAAAATACCCGGCGTGATGATGTGCTCCGGATCAAGCTCGCCCAATGCGACAATCTCATCCACTTGCACCACGGTACATTTGGCGGCAGTCGCCATGATTGGGCCAAAATTACGGCCAGTTTTGCGATACACCAGATTGCCCCAACGATCCGCACGTAAGGCCTTGATCAATGCGAAGTCGGCATGGATGGGACTTTCTAGCACATAGTGTTTGCCATTGATGAGGCGAGTTTCTTTACCCTCTGCCAGCAAGGTGCCGTAACCCGTCGGAGAAAAAAATCCGCCAATACCGGCACCGGCGGCACGGATGCGCTCAGCCAGATTGCCTTGCGGCGTCAGTTCCAGCTCCACTTCACCAGCTCGGTATAAGGCATCAAAGACATAGGAATCTGCTTGACGTGGAAAAGAGCAAATAATTTTGCGTACCCGCTTCGCTTTTAACAGTGCCGCCAGTCCCTGATCGCCGCTACCTGCGTTGTTGCTGACGATGGTCAGGTCGCGTGCACCTTGCTCGATCAAGGCGTCTACCAGAATGGCCGGCAATCCTGCATTACCAAATCCACCGATCATGATCGTCGCGCCGTCGCTGACACCAGCCAGGGCATGCGCGCTCGAATCGACTATTTTGTTAATCAATTACGTCTCCTTCTCTGCGTTTGATCCACGTTGGATCGCCGCTTATGGGAATAATATTTTTTCGTGTGACGACTATATCAACTGCCAGAATCTAAGACTCAGGTCCATGACGATATCTGTAACGATATTTAAGCTAAATCAATAAATTTGACGCCTGACGCATTAGAAATTACAGTAGCGTCAAATAGATTATTGTTCGCCTATCGCACATATGGCTGTTGATAGAACCGTTTTAGTGTAGACAGCGCGCTATGCGACCGTCAACATAGCGTGATTGATTCTGTGCGATCGCCGCACAAAAAGCCCTTAGCCACACTCACTCCGATCGTAGAAAAGCTATGTCATCTCTATCGCAATCTGCCCCGCTACCTCATACCATCAGCATCTCGGATGAGATCGACGAAATGACGGGCGACCCTAATTTTATGTCTTCGCTGGCACGCGGAATTGCGGTACTACGCGCATTTAGCAACCAGCACCGGACGTTGACGATTTCTCAAATCAGCCACAAGACGGGTATTTCGCGTGCGGCAGTCAGACGTTGTTTGTACACATTAAAAATGTTAGGTTATGCCGATGCGGAGGGTAATAATTTTCGGCTGACACCCAAGGCGCTGACGCTGGGATATTCTTATTTATCGTCAACACCTTTAGCCACGTCGGCACAACCTTGCCTGAATCAGATCAGCCGTCAATTCAATGAGTCATGTTCACTTGCGGTCCTTGATAGTAATGAAGTTTTATACGTCTGCCGCTCCGCGACTTCACGCATTATGTCGGTGGCGCTAAACGTCGGCAGCCGCCTGCCCGCCTATTGCACATCCTTGGGTCGGGTGATACTGGCGCATATGCCAGAGGCAGCGCTGGAACAGTATTTTAAAAACGTTACGCTGCGTGCTTTTACCGACAACACGGTGGTATCGCAGAACGGATTGATGGATATTTTTGCGGGTATCCGCGAATCTGGTTATGCGGTGGTGGAAGAAGAACTGGAAGTCGGCTTACGATCAATTGCGGTGCCAGTCAGAGGCGCATCGGGCAACATCACAGCGGCGCTCAACATCAGCGCACAAGCCACTCGCGTCAGCAGCAAGCGCATGCGGGAAGATTTTTTAACAACGCTACAAAGCGGCGCAATAGAATTGTCGGCAATGCTGCCATGACTTTAACGACTAAAATATACTCATAACGAGTATATTTTAGTCGTCCATATATTACCTGGACAATTTGGGGTTTTTATAAAAATAAATGGGGAGTATATGGAATTAAATCTAAGGAAAGCCGAGTAATCGTGATTCTTTTTTATGCAAGTCCTATGATAGTCACCTCGTGCAATCTGCTGTCTCAATAGCATCCACTCAACTAATTATTCATCATGCATATTCTTGATACGACACGACTACGATTACGGACAATTACTTTGGATGACGCCGCGTTTTATCTGCAACTGGTCAACGAGCCTGCTTACCTTGCCAACATCGGCGATAAGGGAATACGCACGATAGAAGACGCGATTGATTCGATCAAAAAAGGTCCTATCGATATGCAAGAACGCTTAGGCTTTAGCTTGTATATCGTGGAATCCAAACAAGACAACATCGCTATCGGCATGTGCGGATTAATCAAACGCGATGGCCTGGATGATGTGGATATTGGGTATGGATTTTTGTCTGCTTACACAGGCCAAGGTTTAGCAAGCGAAGCCGCAACCGCAGTCGTCAACTATGCGCGCGCAACGATAGGATTACCTCGGCTAGTGGCGATCACTGCACCGGAGAATGCGATCTCTTCACGCGTGTTAGAAAAGATCGGCTTTACCTATGAAAAAATCATTACCTTGACGCGCAATGGCAAGACGGAAGAAAGTAAATTTTTTACTTACGACTTTGCGTAAACTATATAAAAAAAACGGCACATCAGTTTTAGTGACTGATGTGCCGTTTTCTTACTCGCTTTTACCTCTACAATCAATCTCGTCTTATAAAAACCGATCCAGAATTTTGCGGCTGTGTTTATCAATCTCAAACATGTCGCGGATCAAAAAATGTATACCGTGATTATCTGAAATCAGCAAGGAAGTGCGTCCAATGCGACGGATATCCTCTTCACCTTTTAAGACAAATGAGGTGTCGCCACGATCTGTTTTTACTTCCCAAGTGCAAGGTGTAGCATAGCTAGTGATGCCAACGATACGTTTTATCTCAGGCATAAATTCGCGCCCCTGCAGCTCATCACTGACCAGCTTGCGCTCATTCTCTGCCAGGTCGCTGAGCTTATCGATCCATGCCACCTCCTGGCCATCTTGCAGTACCAGAGAGATCCCTTCGTCCGGTGTCTGAATAGGGAAAGCACGTACCGGACTGACATGCTCGTGTACCTCGCCGCTGGCATTGATCAACACCAGATGGCCGAAACTATTGCGACTCAGTTGAAATCTCGGGTTTAATGTAGCGGTCATCTTATTCTCCCCCACCCAAATTAGCATTGCGCGCCTGCGCCTCATACAAACGGAAGTAGGCTCCCTCGCGTGCCATCAGATCGTCGTGACTACCAACCTCTACTACTTGCCCGCGATCCAGCACCACCAGCCTGTCAGCCTTATGTAAGGTCGATAAGCGATGGGCAATCGCAATCGTGGTACGACCTTTGACCAGATTATCCAGGGCTTTCTGAATCTCTTTTTCTGTCTCAGAATCGACTGATGAGGTGGCCTCATCCATGATCAGAATACGTGGGTCAATCAACAGTGCACGCGCGATAGAAATCCGCTGACGTTCACCGCCGGACAATCCTTGTCCACGCTCGCCGACCATCGAATCATAGCCCTGAGGCAAGCGCAAAATAAACTCATGCGCGTGGGCAGCACGAGCTGCGGCAATGATATCGGCACGACTAGCATCCGGCTTACCGTAAGCAATATTGTCCGCAATCGTGCCGAAAAACAAGAATGGTTCTTGCAAAACCAAACCAATATTCTGACGGTAATCGGACACGGCAAAAGAACGGATATCAACGCCATCGAGCAAAATCGCCCCTTCGGACACATCATAGAAACGACAGATCAGATTGACCAAAGTACTCTTACCAGAGCCGCTGTGACCAACCAGGCCGATCATTTCGCCCGGTTTGATGGTTAAATTAATCCCACGGTTAACAGCACGGTTACCGTAGCGGAAACCGACTTCACGCAATTCAATCTGACCTTTGACTTCGTTCACTTTTACCGGATGCTGCGGATCGGGTACGCTGGACACATGATCCAGAATATCGAAAATACGTTTTGCGGCCGACGCTGATTTTTGGGTCACTGAAACGATGCGGCTCATAGAATCAATACGACCATAAAAATTACCGATAAACGCGACTGCGGCAACCAGAGAGCCTACCGTAATTTCGTTATGCGATACCTGCCAGATACCAAAAGCCCACACCACAAGAATCCCCAGATCGGTCAAAAAAGAGACCGTCGGAGAGAACAGCGACCATACTTTATTCAGCTTATCGTTGACTGCTAAATTATGTTTATTCGCCTCGCGGAAACGTGTTGCCTCGCGGGTCTCTTGCGCAAAGGCCTTGACCACACGGATACCCGGAATTGTGTCGGCCAGGACATTAGTTACTTCGCCCCAGACACGGTCAATTTTTTCAAAACCGGTACGTAATTTATCGCGTACCAGATGAATCATCCAGGCAATGATAGGCAACGGTAGCAAGGTGACTAAAGCCAGCTTGGTATTGATTTGCAATAAGGCGACTACGGTCATTAAAAACATCAATACGTCTGTAGCAAAATCAAGTAAGTGTAAAGATAAGTAAACGCAAATACGATCACTCTCACTACCAACACGCGACATCAGATCGCCGGTACGTTTTCCGCCGAAATACTCCAATGATAATTTCAATAAATGTTGATATGTCGTGGTGCGCAAGTCCGCACCGATACGCTCAGATACCAAGGCGAGAATATAGGTTTTACCCCAGCTAAGTAGCCAGGCAATGACCGCAGAACCTAACAAACCACCGATATACAAAGTCACCAGATGGGGATCAACATGTTGTCCGTTCTGGTAGGGAATCAACACTTCATCTGTCAGCGGCTTTGTCAGGTAACGCGGAATCATATGCGCTGCCGTGCCCATCAGCATTAAGCTAAAGCCCGCTAACAATTGCCAGCGATATGGTTGTGCAAAACGCCATAGACGGAACAAGGTCCAGGTTGATGGCGGGGTATAAATTACTTTGGTACAGATCGGACATTCTTCCTGATCTGCTTCTAGCGGTGCTTTGCAGCTTGGACAGGTATTTTTTTCTTCATGTTGGACTGGCAAACCAGTCACATGACTTTGCAATTGCTCTTTAAAGTGATCCAGCAAACGGATCATCAATAAATTCTGACCCAAGGTAAAACGCCAGCTAGCCAGCCGGGCGTTATCATCAAATAATTCCAGATGTCCGACACCAGCATGGTCGTGGTGCTGGAGCCGTAGATTTTTGGCATAAAACCATTCTTGCCACGTCGTTTCTCCCGGCGCCCGCGCAAGTAGCCGGCGGTCGGTAACGACCAACATACCTTTTACAAAGCGAAGTCCGGCATCTAGGTCAACCTCGACTGCACTTAAAACGTTTTCCCCAGTGGATAACTGTTTTGCGATTTCAGAGCGCCAATGCTCTGGCAGTGCACTAAAAACATGGTCGAAGCTTAATTGTTGTGTTGTCATCGTTTGACCGGTCCCGATTTATCGTCAGGAATAAATATAAAAAAGATAAATTATTTGAGTGATCATTGAACCACCGGGATGCAGATAATCTGCAAATTTCGATACGGTTCAATAAAACTTTGAATAAATAAGGTGAGAAGCCTGAAATGGTAGCAATAGTGACTAAGTCAACATATCACTACAGCATTAATTTACGGTATTCTATCGGAAGAAAAAAAACAGACCAAGAAGGTTTGAGATAAGTTCTTAATTTGTAATTTCATTTAGTCATCTAATTTAGTGACCTAGGACTTACGCAAAACTATCCCGGCAAATTTTACTGGCAGATTGTGCCAGCAAGTTATAGCGACGAAGACAGCACTTTAACTTTAGTCCCTAACACCTTGCCTGGTGTGAACGGAAGCTGCAACGTAGTTGGGAATGTTTTGCGTAAGTCCTAATAGACTAAAAAATACACGCTAACACTGTTTATCCACCGTAAGACGTCGTAAAAAAAGCGTCCGAAAGATTTAAAAGCAGACTTAGCTCTGCTATCAAGAAATTAAATACATGATAACGAAGAAGAAAGACATTGAAATTCTCCGTGTAACTCATTTACGCGGACCTAATATCTGGACCTATCGCCCTGTAATTGAAGCGTGGTTAGATATTGGTGCGCTAGAAGATTTCCCCTCCAATACTTTACCCGGCTTATACGAGCGTCTGACAACCTGGTTGCCTGGCCTTACTGTGCATCGTTGCAGCGTCGGTGAGACCGGTGGCTTTTTGGAGCGTCTGCGCGAAGGCACATGGTCTGGTCATATTCTGGAACACGTTGTGCTTGAATTGCAAAATCTGGCTGGCATGCGAACTGGTTTCGGTCAAACCCGGTCGACTAATCAAGTTGGTGTTTACAAAATGGCATTCCGCACCCGCCAGGAACAAGTTGGCCGTGCGGCTTTAGCACTAGGTCGGGATTTGTTGATGGCTGCCATTGAAGACACGCAATTTGATCTTGAGGCAAAATTAGTGCCCTTGCGTGAAATGGTGGACGATCTGTGTTTAGGTCCCTCCACCGCACATATCGTAGATGCCGCAACAGATCGCAGGATTCCATCGATACGTCTGACCGATGGCAATTTGGTGCAATTGGGTTATGGCGCAGCGCAACGTCGCATCTGGACTGCCGAAACAGACCGTACCAGCGCAATTGCTGAGAGCATCGCCAGCGATAAAGATTTGACCAAAACATTATTGCAATCTTGTGGTGTACCAGTACCTGAAGGTAGCTTGGTAAAAAGTGCCGAAGAGGCATGGGAAGCTGCTGAAGATATCGGTGTACCAGTCGTGGTCAAGCCTTATGATGGCAATCATGGTCGCGGTGTTTCACTCAATCTAATGACGGAGGCCGATGTTCATGCGGCATATCACTTAGCCGCACGCAAAGGCGACAGCGAGAGCGTGATCGTAGAGCGCTTCGTCACCGGGAATGAGCATCGTTTGTTAATCGTTGGTAAGCGCCTGGTGGCTGCCGCCAAAGGTGAAGCCTTATGGGTAGTTGGTAATGGCACTTCGAATATTATTCAATTGGTTGATGATCAGATCAATACCGATCCCCGTCGTGGCACGGGCGAAGACTCTCCTCTCAATGCTTTAGCACCAGAAAAAGGTGCTGAAATTATTTTGGAATTGGAACGCCAGGGTTTAACGGCATATTCCATTCCACTCGATGGCCAAAAAGTTTTAATCCAGCCGAACGGTAATGTTGCTTTTGATGTGACTGATGAAGTCCATCCCTCTATCGCAGAAGCCGCCGCACTCGCGACCCGGATTGTCGGTCTGGATATTGCAGGTGTTGATCTGGTTGCAGAAGATATTTCCCGCCCTCTGGAAGAACAACGCGGTGCAATTATTGAAGTCAATGCCAGCCCGGGATTGCTGGCACATCTGAAACCTGCTGAAGGCAAAGCACGTCCGGTCGGGACCGCGATTATCGCTAATTTATTTGCTGCAGAAGAAAGCGGCCGTATCCCCGTTATCGGTGTGGCAGGCACTCGCGGCACGAGTTTGATCGCGCGCTTAATTGCCAGCGTCGTGCATGTCAGCGGCAAGCACACTGGTGTAGCCTGCTCTCAGGGCTTGTACCTGGATCAGCGACAAGTTGTTAGCACTGATTGTATTAAGTGGGAAGCCAGTCAGCGGCTATTGCTAAATCGTTCTCTGGAAACCGCTGTCTTTGAAACTAATGCCCGTATGATTTTGGCTGAAGGCCTAGCCTACGATAAATGTCAGGTCGCTGTGGTGACTGATATGGATGGTCATGCAGAACTTGGTGAATTTTATATCGATGAAGCAGACCAGATGTTTAAGGTAATGCGTACCCAAGTAGATGTGGTATTGCCGGATGGTGTGGCTGTATTAAATGCAGCAGATTCGCAAGTGGTAGAACTGGCTGAATTATGTGATGGCAAAGTGATTTTTTATGGTCTGAATGACGCGCTTGAGGCCATCGTACAGCATCGTGCTAAAAACGAACGCGCAGTTTTCTTACGTGACAACCACATCATTTTGGCGGAAGGTACAGAAGAAACTAGCTTGCTCTCATTGAGCACTTTAAAACCGATTAAAGCAGCCCAGCCAGAAGTCGTGATGGCAGCCGTAGCGGCTGCCTGGGCTTTAGAAATTTCGCCAGATTTAATCGTCGCGGGATTACGTACCTTTGATTCCAGTCCCAAGAAAGCACGCTATTGAGCAGGCTACTAAGTACGCTGCTAAGTGCAAACCAAGTAAGAAACTAAGTACGCAGCTAAATTAGCGCAAGATTAAAAAATAAAATCGCTGTAATTACATATTGGCACCGCCATCAAGATAGGACGAAGGTTTATGGAAGTATCACGCATACGAGCGCTACGCGGCCCCAATCTCTGGAGCCACCACACTGCGGTTGAGGCCATAGTGGGTTGCAGCACTGCTGAACTCTCGATTGATGAACTGAATGGATTTGAAGTACGACTGCGCGCCCGTTTCCCAGAAATCAGTCCACTACAACCGACCGGCCACAATGACACTATCCCGATGGCGCATGTGCTGGAACTGGCCGCGCTGGGCTTACAAGCACAAGCAGGTTGTCCGGTCACTTTTAGCCGTACCACACAGACGCTGGAAGCCGGAATTTTTCAAGTTGTTGTGGAATATTCGGAAGAAGCCGTCGGCCGCCTGGCATTAGAATTAGCCGAACAATTATGCAAAGCAGCGCAAGAAGATACACCGTTCGACCTGGGTAGCGCACTGCTACAACTAAGAGATTTAGATGAAGATGTCAGGCTAGGTCCGTCCACTGGTTCGATCGTGCAAGCGGCCGTAGATAGGAATATTCCCTACCGTCGCCTGACTAACGGCAGTCTGGTTTTATTCGGCTGGGGTAGCCGCCAGCGTAAAATTCAAGCCGCCGAAATGGATGGCACCAGCGCGATTGCAGAGGCGATTGCACAAGATAAAGAACTGACTAAAAAACTTCTTGATGCAGCAGGCGTGCCGGTTCCACTAGGACGTACAGCACTGGATGTGGACGATGCCTGGGCAATTGCCTGCGAGATCGGCTTGCCCGTCGTCGTTAAACCCAAAGATGGCAATCAGGGCAAAGGCGTTACCGTCAACGTCACTACCCGTGCGCAATTAGAGGCAGGCTATCAGGCAGCGGCTGAATTCCGCGACGATATTTTAGTTGAGCGTTATTTACCGGGCCATGATTTCCGCTTGTTGGTGATCGGCGACAAACTCATCGCTGCAGCGCGCCGTGATCCGCCGCATGTCGTCGGCGACGGTACGCATTCAGTGCGTGAATTAGTCGAACAAGTGAATAAAGATCCGCGTCGCGGCAGTGGTCACGCAACCTCGCTGACCAAAATACGCTTTGACGATATCGCACTGGCAAGTCTGGCAAAACAGGATTTGGTAGCGGACTCCATACCCGCTAAAGGTCAGCGCGTGATCTTACGTAATAACGCGAACTTGTCGACCGGTGGCTCAGCAACTGATGTCACTGATGATGTCCACCCAGAAGTTGCAGCACGCGCTATCGTCGCAGCCCAAATGGTTGGCCTGGATATCTGCGGTGTCGATCTAGTCTGCGATAGCGTCTTAAAACCGATCGAAGAGCAAAATGGTGGCATTGTAGAAGTCAACGCAGCCCCGGGTTTGCGTATGCATCTGTCCCCGTCCTTCGGCAAAGGTCGTCCTGTTGGCGAAGCGATTATTTCTGCCATGTTTGAAGATGGCGATGATGGACGTATTCCTGTCGTCGCGGTGACTGGCACCAACGGCAAGACAACTACCGTGCGGCTCATAGCGCATTTGCTAACTACTAGCGGCTTGCGGACTGGCATGACCAATACCGATGGCGTCTATATTGAAGGCCGTCGTATCGACAGCGGCGATTGCAGCGGACCACGTAGCGCCCGTAATGTGTTGCTGCATCCGGATGTCGATGCCGCCGTGTTTGAAACAGCACGTGGCGGCATCTTACGTGAGGGGCTCGCCTTTGATCGCTGCCAGGTGGCTGTCGTCACCAATGTTGGCTCTGGTGATCATCTGGGTTTGAACTACATCACCACCGTAGAAGATCTGGCTGTTTTAAAACGAGTGATCGTACAAAACGTCGCAGACAGTGGTGTTGCGGTGTTAAACGCAGCCGACCCTATCGTCGTCAGTATGGCTGTCAATTGCACTGGCTCTGTCACGTTTTTTGCAGCCGACAACCAACATCCAGTGATGGCTACGCATAAAGCGCAAGGGCATCGCGTCGTGTACGTTGATGGCAATAAGCTAATCGCTGCCGAAGGCAAAACTAAACACGAAGTTCTGTTAGCGGATATTCCTATCACCCGCAACGGCGCTATCGGCTTCCAGGTAGAAAACGTGATGGCGTCGGTCGCTGCAGCATGGGGCGTTGGAATTAGTTGGGATGCAATTCGCGCAGGCTTAAAATCCTTCGCCAATGAGAGCGACAATGCACCGGGGCGCTTCAACATGTTCAACTATCGCGGTGCAACCTTGATTGCCGATTATGGCCACAATCCAGATGCAATTCTGGCGCTGGTCCGTGCAGTAGAAAGCATCCCGGCTAAACGCCGCTCGGTCGTCATCAGCGGCGCAGGTGACAGACGCGATCAGGACATTCGCCAGCAAACCGAGATTTTGGGTGATGCCTTCGACGACGTCGTGCTATATCAGGATCAATGCCAACGTGGTCGCGCAGATGGTGAAGTCGTTGCTCTGCTACGTACAGGATTAGCCAATGCCAACCGCACCAAAGTCATCGACGAAATCAACGGTGAATTTCTAGCAATCGACACAGCGATGGCACGTTTATCAGAAGGCGATTTATGTCTGATTTTAATTGATCAGGTTGAAGAAGCTTTAGCACACATTGCTAAACGGATCGCAGAGGGATAAAAATTAAAATAGAAGAGTCCAATATAAACAAGCCTCGCAGGCCATTTTTCTTCTAAGAGCCTTTGTTTATATGGATACTCTATTCTGATATTTTTTAATTTGATAGAAGATTATTAAAAAGCGGATACGACCTTCATCGTATCCGCTTTTTTGTTTGCTAATTCAAGCAACTGTCACAACTACTCGTAATCACTCACAGGCACGCAAGAGCAAAACAAATTACGATCGCCGTAGACGTTATCTGCACGCCCTACCGGTGGCCAGTATTTTTGTTTGCGTAACGATGCAACTGGGAAGGCTGCGACTTCACGACCATAAGCATGCGTCCAATCATTGGCAACCAATACCTGTGCGGTATGTGGTGCATTTTTGAGTGGATTGTCTTTGGCATCATATTCGCCGCTCGCAACTTTGGCGATCTCTTCACGGATCGTAATCATGGCGTCGATGAAGCGATCCAGTTCTGCTTGTGATTCACTCTCGGTTGGCTCAATCATCAGCGTACCAGGTACTGGGAAGCTCATAGTCGGTGCGTGGAAACCAAAATCGATCAAGCGTTTTGCCACATCTTCATTACTGATGCCGGTTGCATCTGTCAACGGACGCAAATCCAAAATACACTCATGCGCGATCAAACCGTCATGGCCAGAATATAAAACTGGATAATGTGGCGCCAGACGTTTAGCAATATAGTTGGCCGCCAGAATTGCGGTTTCCGTTGCCGCTTTGAGGCCTTCTGATCCCATCATAGCGATGTACATCCATGAGATTGGAAGAATACTCGCAGAGCCAAAGGGTGCTGCACTGACAGCGGAAATACCATCTGCACCGCGAACATAGCCAGTCGATTTTTGATTCGGCAAAAACTTCGCCAGATGAGCACCTACGGCAACCGGACCAACACCTGGACCACCACCACCATGAGGAATACAGAAGGTTTTATGCAAATTGAGATGACTGACATCACCGCCAAACTTGCCCGGTGCAGCAACACCAACCAGCGCATTCATATTCGCACCATCGACATACACTTGACCGCCGTGTGTGTGGACAATGTCGCATAGTTGTTGAATGCCTTCTTCAAACACACCATGCGTGGATGGATAAGTCACCATCGCCGCAGCCAGATTAGCGCTGTGTTTTTCTGCCTTGGCTTTAAGATCCACCAGATCAACGTTACCGTTGTCATCGCAGGCGACGACGACCACTTCCATCCCGACCATGCTGGCGGATGCCGGATTGGTGCCATGTGCAGAGGATGGGATAAGGCAAATATTCCGATGCGCTTCGCCACGTGAGGCGTGGTAGGCCTGAATTACCAGCAGACCTGCGTACTCACCTTGTGAGCCAGCGTTTGGCTGTAACGAGACAGCATCGTAGCCAGTCGCAGCGCACAGCATGGCCTCTAGCTGATCAATCATTTCGCGATAGCCAATGGTCTGGTCATCTGGTGCAAAAGGATGAATGTTAGAGAATTCTGGCCATGTCACCGGAATCATTTCTGAAGTTGCATTCAACTTCATGGTGCAAGAACCCAGCGGTATCATAGTGCGATCTAATGCCAGATCTTTGTCCGCCAGACTACGCAGATAACGCAGCATTTCATGCTCTGCGTGATAGCGATTAAAAGTGGGATGCGTCAAGTAGGTGCTGGTACGAATCAAGGCGGCTGGTAAGGCATCCGACACCGCTGCTTCAGTTGCATCAAAATCAGGGATCACTTTGCCATTAGCAAAAATACCCCACAACGCATCGATATCAGCGCGTGTAGTTGTCTCATCTAAAGAGATACCAACTTGAGTAGCGCTTATTTTACGCAGGTTATAACCTGCTGCTTGCGCTGCCTGATGCACGGCATCTGCATCACTGACTTTGATCGTTAAGGTATCAAAATAAGTCGCATTAGCGATCGTCAAACCGACTTGTTGCAGACCTGATGCAAGTACGCCCGTGAAACGATGTACCCGTTGCGCAATCTGACGCAGTCCGGCCGGGCCATGATAAACCGCATACATCGAAGCAATCACTGCCAGCAATACTTGGGCAGTACAGATGTTCGAGGTGGCTTTTTCACGACGGATATGCTGTTCCCGTGTCTGCAATGCCAGGCGATATGCCTGATTACCTTGCGCATCAATCGTCACGCCAACCAAACGGCCTGGCATGCTACGTTTGAATGCGTCGCGTGTGCCCATATAACCTGCATGCGGACCACCGAAACCAAGCGGAACACCAAAGCGCTGACTGTTACCGACCACGACGTCTGCGCCCCACTCACCTGGTGGCGTGATCAGCGTCAGAGCCAGCAAGTCAGCAGCAGCGATCACCATCGCACCTTTGGCATGCACCGCAGCAGCAAACTCGCGGTAATCACGGATGGCACCATCGACACTCGGGTACTGCAAGAGTACGCCGAAGCAGTCGTTTTCAAGTGCCTCGTTGGCAGTGAAGGTGCGAATCTCTATCCCCAATGGCTTGGCACGGGTTTCGATGATTTCGCGGGTTTGTGGCAGTACGTCATGGGCGACGTAAAACACGTTGGAATTTGATTTTCCTACTCGCTGGATCAGGGTCATCGCCTCAGCCGCAGCAGTACCTTCGTCCAGCATCGATGCATTGGCGATGTCCATGCCTGTCATATCTGTGATGACTTGCTGGAAGTTGATAATCGCTTCTAAACGTCCCTGAGAAATCTCTGGCTGATATGGCGTGTAGGCAGTGTACCAGGCTGGATTTTCAAAAATATTACGCAGAATAACGCCAGGTGTATGCGTGTTGTAATAACCCTGACCAATCAGAGATTTCAATACTTTATTTTTGCTTGCTAAGGACTTTAAGGTCGCCAGCGCTTCTTGCTCGGACTTGGCTTCGGTAAATTGCGCCAGTGGCAGTACATCATGGCGACGGATATTGGCAGGCACGATCGCATCGATCAAGGCAGTACGCGTGGCATAACCCAAAGTTTTGAGCATGGCGGCTTGTTCTGCCTCAGAGGGGCCAATATGTCTGGCGATGAAGGCGTCATGCGCTTCAAGTTGGGTTAAGCTGGTTCTGGTCATAATAGAATTCTAGGATTCAAAAAACGTGAAATAAAAACCGTCAGATGTGCTGTAAAAGCGATAAAGACAAGAGCATCAAATGGCTGGCAAATACTCTCCCGTCAGGACTAAACCGAGGGAGAGAATTCAAATTAACCGATGTTTTTTGCGTATGCGTCAGCATCCATCAAAGCATCGACATCAGCAGAATTACTTGGCTTCATTTTGAACATCCATGAACCGAATGCATCGGTGTTGATTGCTTCTGGCGCATCGGCGACTGCCTGGTTTACTTCAACTACTTCGCCTGACACCGGCGCGTAAATATCGCTTGCTGCTTTAACGGATTCGACCACGGCGCAATCCTTACCCGCAGTCAATGCCTTGCCGACTTTTGGCAAGTCAACAAACACGATATCGCCCAAAGCATCTTGTGCAAAATCAGAGATCCCTACGGCGATCGTACCGTCGGCTTCAACACGCACCCATTCGTGGGAGGCGGTATATTTGAGATTAGCTGGAATTGTCATGGCATGCTCCAAAAAGAAATGATGATGATTGATTTGAAAATTGAAATTAATTTTTGATCTTTGATCTTTGATCTTTGATCTTTGATCTTTAAGACTCAGATAAATATCTGATCATAATTTAAGTGTAATTAGCTATTATGCGACCAATATTTTGCCATTGCGAACAAACGGCAATTTGACGACGGTCGCTGCCAATTGCTTGTCACGGATTAGGACTTGTACCGTATCACCAATCGCCATATCCATCGGTAGGCGTGCCAAGGCAATGGCTTGCTGCATTGAAGGACTGAAGGTACCGCTGGTGATTTCACCCTCGCCATTGGCGGTGATGACTTTTTGATGTGCGCGCAAGATACCGCCTTTTTCACGCAAAATCAGGCCGAGGAATTGCGCTGTTTGTCCCTGCTCTTGCAATGCTTTTTTACCGACAAAATCGCGCTCGCTCACCAGATCGATCGTCCATGCTAATCCGGCATTCAAGGGATTTACAGTATCGTCCATATCTTGTCCGTATAAATTCATACCGGCTTCCAGACGCAACGTGTCACGCGCTCCCAGGCCAGCTGGCTTAACACCTGCGGCGATCAAAGCATCCCAAAATGCGACGACTTTATCTGCAGCGACTGCGATTTCAAATCCGTCCTCTCCGGTGTAACCCGTGCGAGCCACCATGACCTCACCAAACGCGGTGTCAGCAACAATAACGGCGTTAAACGGTTTGATCTCAGCACTGGCAGCTTTGGTTTCTGGCAAAACTTCCCATGCTTTAGCGCGGGCGTTGGGACCTTGTACCGCAACGAGTGCGAAGGCGTTAGCACCATCGCGGCGCTGGGTAATGGTAATGCCGCTATCAGTAGCAAGATTGTGCGCGGACATCCATGCGAGATCTTTTTCAGCAGTACCCGCATTGACGACGAGGCGGAACCAGTTCTCGCTAAAGAAATAGATAATCAGATCATCGACGACCGTGCCTTGTGGCGTCAGCATCGCTGAGTACAGCGCTTTGCCAGGAACTTGTAATTTATCGACATTGTTGGCGACCAGGCTGCGCAAAAAGGAACGAACGTTGTCGCCTTTGAGATCGACCACACACATGTGCGACACATCAAACATGCCGCAATCAGTGCGGACAGCGTGATGTTCTTCGATTTGTGAGCCGTAATTGACTGGCATATCCCAGCCGCCGAAATCAACCATTTTTGCGCCAGCAGCACGATGTGCGGCGTTGAGAGGAGTTGCCTTGAGAGATGTCACTGCTTGCGTCATGAGAGCCTCATTACCAAAATAGAAGGGACGATCCATCACACAGGCGAGCAAGCTCATCCATGCGACAACATCGCAGACCCCTCTGTCCTGATACCTGAGAGATTACGGACTGCGTTTTAACAACAGCAATCCGCGCGCACCTTCGGTGGGTAGTTCGGCTTGAATCTATTTAATATTACTTATGCCGCTACCGCTCTCCAGAGTTTGGGCTGAAAACCCAGCCCCTTGATCAGTCCATTTGCCTGAGAGTTTTTGGGTGTTAGCCCCTTCGGCGGCGGCTTGCAGCTATGTGCATCGATCTAGCTGGCCGCGCTCTCCTAATCAAGTTTAGCGATTATAAGGGCTTGGAAAGCGCTTGAGAGCGTTGACATGTAAATATTTGTGAGCTTGTATTATTGTCTCAAAATTTCTATTTCTACAATGTTGGAGATCATTTACGTTTTATTTTTCTTGATAGCGACATATGGATGCTAATTTATTAATCAGGATTATTGATTGAAAACAATTGTCACAAATAGCTGTAAGTGCGTAAAAACTCATACAAGCGACTATTCATCTGACTACACTGAGATCAAGTATCGTTATTGCTTAACGATGAATTCAATTGTTCGGTGGGAGAATTAGAATGAATGCGGCGCCTTTTCCAAACAACGAAACTCAACGTATAGCATCATTGCGTTCTCTCGACGTTCTCGATACTGAACCGAAAGCAGAGCTAGATGCCTTGGTGAAGGCAGCGTCTTTAGTCTGCGGCGTACCGATATCTCTAATCAGTTTAATCGATACAGAAAGACAATGGTTCAAAGCGAACTTGGGGTTGCCAGGCGTATCTGAAACTCCAAGAGACATTGCTTTTTGCTCGCATGCTATTCTCGAAAACGATATTTTCGAAATTCATGATGCACTACAAGATCAGCGTTTCGCCAATAATCCTCTCGTCACCGACCATCCCGATATCCGATTTTATGCAGGCGCACCAATTACGATAAGTGACGGGAGTCGTGTAGGCACCTTATGTGTCATCGACCGGCGTCCAAATCGTCTAGATGAAAAACAGGTTGAGGTTCTGCGTTGTCTGGCAGATGCAGCCGCTGCAATACTTGAGGGACAACACGACAAACGTGCTTTGATTGCAAAGAGCCAGCGAATCACTAATCTTATTGAAAGTACTCACGTGGGTACATGGGAAAGGAATTTCCAAACCGGAGCAGTACGATATAACGAACGATGGGCTGAAATTACCGGCAGAACATTGCTGGAATTGGAACCATTGACCCCACAGATCTGGCTTGATCTTATACATCCTAGCGACCTGATGGCATGCCAATCAGAATTAGACATCCATTTGGCAAATCTTAGTTCCCGTTATGAGTCTGAAATTCGCTTACGACATAAAAATGGCGATTGGAGATGGGTACTCGATAGCGGTAAAGTTATCAGCTGGACTTCCGATGGCAAACCAGAATGGATGTTGGGTACTTTACTCGACATTACTGATCGCAAACGTCAAGAGGAAAACCTTCGTAAAAGCCAGCTATTTTTAGATCGGACAGGTAAGTTAGCAGGCGTCGGTGGTTGGGAAGTCGATCTTATTACCAACGAGATTTACTGGTCAGACGAAACTTGCCGTATTCATGGCGTTCCAGTTGGTTTTAAACCGACAATGGATCAGGCTATCCAGTTTTATGCACCTGCTGCTCAGCCGATTATTTTGGAAGCAGTACAAAGTGGAATATTGACGGGTAAAGGCTGGGATCTTGAGCTACCTTTCATCCAGGCTTATCAACGTCCGATCTGGGTACGTGCCGTAGGTACCGTCGAATTCGCAGACAAAAAACCGATACGATTAGTGGGTGCATTCCAAGATATTACTGAGAGGATGGAAGAACGCTTAGCATTACAAATTGCGAATGACCGTATAGAGCTAGCAACCGATAGCGGAGCGATCGGCATCTGGGAATACGATCTCACCAATGGCACCGTATTATGGGATGCATGGATGTATCGTTTATTTGGAATGCTGCCTCGCGTTCAGACAGGTACATTTGAAACAGGTACATTTGAAATAAATAGATTTGATTTTTGGAAAAATCAAATCCATCCAGATGATCTGGAAAAAATAGCGCTGACAACTCAATTAGCTATTAGTGGAACAAAACCATTTCAGCTGGAATACAGAGTAATCTGGCCAGACTCCAGCTTGCATCACCTCAAAAGTACTGCGCTAGTTAAATACGATGAACAAGGTAATGCCTTGCGCATGGTCGGTACGGCGATAGATATATCTGTCTCAAAAAAACTGGAAATGGAATTGGCGGAGCAACATGCGTTACTGCACGTCACTCTAAAATCCATTGGTGACGCTGTAATTACTACCGACGCAGAAGGCTATATTAACTGGCTCAATCCAGCAGCAGAACGAATGACGGGGTGGCTCGCCAGCGAGGCACAAAACCGACCGCTAACGCAAGTCTTTCATATCGTCAACGAAGAAACTCGCAAGCCAGCGGCAAATCCTATCACTACCTGTTTAACGCAGGAAAAAATTGTCGGCTTAGCTCACAAAACTGTTCTGATTTCACGTAATGGTTCAGAATTTGGCATCGAAGATTCTGCTGCCCCTATCCGTAATGAACTAGGCGAAATTCTCGGTGTTGTGCTGGTATTCCACGACGTGACAGAGCAACGCCGCTTATCGGGTGAAATGAGTTTTAGAGCTAGCCATGACGTGCTTACAGGCTTGGTCAACCGGATAGAGTTTGAGGTCAGATTACAAAAATTATTAGACTCAGCACGTGCAGATCATAGCCAGCATGCTTTGCTATACATTGACCTTGATCAGTTCAAGTTAGTCAATGATGCTTGCGGCCATGCTGTAGGAGATCAGTTGTTACAACAAGTCTCCAAACTATTGTCAGAAACAGCGCGCACCCGAGATACCCTTGCCAGACTAGGAGGGGACGAATTTGCGATCCTGCTAGAACAATGCTCAACCGATCAGGCGCAACGAGTAGCGCAGCAAATATGTGACCGGATGGACGATTTCCGTTTTATGCATGATGGCAGGCGTTTCCGTATCGGTGCGAGTATCGGACTGGTGCCGGTGGACGATCGCTGGTCATTGACCGAAGCCATTATGCAAGCGGCCGATACCTCTTGTTATGCCGCAAAAGAAGCTGGTCGCAACAGAGTGCATGCTTGGTTTGACACTGATCTTGCCATGCGTGCCCGTCATGGTGAGATGCAATGGACTACACGTATTGAACAAGCGCTTGATGAAGATCGTTTTGTACTCTATGCCCAAAAAATTATTGCACTGAACGATCAATCACCCGGTTTGTATGCAGAGGTGTTGCTGAGAATGCGTGATTTTGATGGTTCATTGATAGGTCCAGGTGCTTTTCTACCTGCTGCAGAGCGTTTCAATCTGGCATCTCGTATCGACAAGTGGGTTCTTAAACAAACCATTACATGGATGAGAAGCTTAGACTCTATCGACCATATCGCAAAAATCAGCGTTAATCTCTCAGGACAATCAGTCGGTGACAGGGCATTTCATCGATGGGCTATTGATGTACTTGCCAATGCCGGGTCGGCGATTTGCGCACGATTATGTTTAGAAATTACAGAGACCGCAGCGGTTACCAATCTGGCTGATGCCGCTTTATTTATTGAACAAATTCATGACATTGGAGTGCGGGTTGCATTAGATGATTTTGGCGCTGGAGCCTCATCATTTGGCTATCTGAAGAAAATGCCTGTCGATTATTTAAAAATCGACGGTCAATTTGTGATGGATATTGTGACCGATCCTCTGGACGAAGCAGCGGTGAAATGTTTTGCCGATGTTGCGAAGGTCATTGGTGTCAAAACCGTCGCTGAATTTGTTGATCATCCCGATGTACTTGCGCGATTACGGGAAATTGGTATTGATTTTGCGCAGGGTTATTTGCTTCATAAGCCTGCGCCAATTGATGAACTGGAATTTATCAATATCATTTAAAAGTCAAAAAATAGCCGGCTAATTTGCAGACTATTTTTTGATTTTACAAACTAAATTAATACGAGCGGGAGCTGTCACTCAGATGGAACGGTTTAGCACAAGTCTTACAAATAAATATCCCGCTTGATCTGCTGCATCTGCTGGGTATATCTAAAGTTCCAGCTACGCAACTCCTCCATTCTAAACGCTGATTTTTGTAAAAAGTCGCGTAACTCTTGTCGTTCACGCTCACGTTTGCGATCGTTGTTGGCAGTGTCGTTATTCACAACCCGATTTTTGTCGTCTTGGTCGCGGCGAATGTCTCGTTCGATGCGATCCAGTCTGCGTGCAGCATCTACTCTGCCGTCGTTCAAAGATGCCAAATCATTGTCCACAATGGCAAGTTTTCTGGCGAGGTCTTCATAATCTTGTCCGCTGGTCCAGGCGCGGCGTACTCGATTTTGCATACTTGCCTGACAAACTTCAAATGCCATACGGTTATTGCCACGGCCGAAATTGAAGGCATTGTCAGGGCTACAGTAATTCACGTTTTGAGTAGTCCATGCCTGATTATAAGTGTCACGGGTTTGGGCAATCACAAAGACATTATTGGCTCTGGCGCTACTCATGCGTTCTTCGATTTGATTCGGCTTGCCAAAGCCATCGGTGCTGCCGGCATCGCGCCAATATTGAATCAGTCTTTGCTCCCACTGCTGCACATACTCTGCCTCAGAAAACTTCAAGCCACGGGTTTTGGCGTCAGCACGACGCGTATGCACATCACGTCCTTCGGTCGCATCGCTCCAGCCTAATCTGCGCCAGTACTCAATAATCTCTTTATTCCAGGCTTCTTTATAAGCGTCTTCGCGGACAAATAATCCGCTTACTAATGCCGCCTGCGAGTGTCTTTTTAACTAAGTATCGGGTACTCCGTCATGCGCATCTTGAAAACCAATCTGCGTCCAATACGCATAATTACCATTAGCCCAACCTTGCTGATAGCTGCTTTGATTGAAGCCAATCTGCTGACCGCTGGCGGCACGGTTTTGCTCTTCTTTGGCGGTACGACCGGCTTTACCATCCAGATCTCCCAGGCCATACCAATAGTCGGCGTTACCTTTGATCCAGCCTTGCTGGTAAGCAGTTTTATTTAATGGTGTTTTATTGCTGGTGATTTTTTCTGAACCTACTTGGGTGTCGAAATAATTTATCGCCTGCCCGCTGCGACCATCGTTACTACCCAACTCAGTCCAAAAATGCTGATTGCCCTGCTCCCAGCCAAGCTGATAATTGCTGGCAGATTCTGCCTTGATTTTGTCGCTATCGACGACAGAGCAGAATTTGCGGCGCTCTTCAAAGCGCGGATCAAATCCTTGCGCACCATCTTTGTTACCGATGAAATTCCAATCGCCGGTTTTGCAATCATGCATTTGGCTGATCGTCGTCTGGCACGCCGCCAGCGGCAAAATCAGGAGGAGTGAGAGGACAGCCTTGCGACAAAGTATGAGCATAGAAATTTGTAATTAATTGTAAGAATGTGACTTCAACGCTTGTAACACCTATTTTGTTGACCGTGCTGTCAAAATCATCTACTGCTGACAGGGCGAATGAACACAGATTCAATATACTCCCCATTATTTTTTTATAAAACAGTCGGTTATCCAAATAATCTATGGACAACTAAAATATACTTATCACCAGTATCAATTTTAACAATATCAATCTTTGTGGCGTGACCAACATTAGATCGCTCAGTAATTTACTAGAAACACCTTTCCCTCATCAGCAAGCCAAGCGAAGTCCGGTCAGAGATATTTGCGCAGAAAAACCTGGGCAGCCCCCCCCTTCGCGCTCTGTTGTAAAAATCATCCTATCAAAATAAAAGTTTGTTTTATAGAAAGTATTCTGCCTATAATCCATTTTCATTTTTCTTGGACAAAACGATATGGCACGCTTATTTAAGTGGTTAGGACGAGGGGTCTTATTCTTGCTATTACTGCTCGTGATTGGCTTTGTACACGTCTGGTATTTCAAGCCGTTAAAAATCGATTGGTTTTATGGACGCGTGATGGCGAGCTTCGCATTGCAGCAGCCGGAGATGTTATCGAGTATGCGGATTTTGCCGGACTGGATGGATTTTTATAGCGACAAGTTAAGCGATGCTTCGCCAGCCGCTGAGCAAAAAATGGCCGATATGGTGAAAGCCGATCTAGAGACTTTGCACCGTTATCAGCGCGACTCATTTGATCGCGACGGCCAATTGTCTTATGACACGATGGACTATTTTTTGCGCATGCAAGATGAGGGTGATCGCTATCGTGATCTGAGTTTCCCCGTAAACCAGATGTTTGGCGTGCAATCGAACTTGCCTAACTTTATGACCGAGGTACATCAGGTCAACTCAGTAGCAGAAGCTAAAAGTTATATCGCTCGTCTGAAAAAATTTCCCATTAAATTTGATCAGGTGCTGGAAGATTTACGACTCAGGGACAGTAAAAATATTATTCCACCTCAATTTATGGTGGAAAAAGTACTGGCACAAATGCAAGGCTTTATCGCCAAACCAGCCAAACAAAATCCGCTGTACATCAACTTTAAAGAGAAGCTGGATAAAATCTCCGCAGATAAAATCGATGCCAGCTCACGTAGTGATTTGCTAGCGCAAGTCGATACGTCGATTACACAGCAGGTATATCCCTCTTATCAAAAATTAATCAGCTATTTCACCGCGCTGCAACCAAAAGCACAAGGCAATTTTGGTGCATGGCATATGCCTGATGGCGATGCCTACTACGCCTGGTGTGTGCGCATGCATACAACGACTGACATGACGCCGCAACAGGTGCATGACTTAGGTCTGGCAGAAGTCGCCCGGATCACCCAAGAAATGGACGCCATCTTAAAAAGCAAAGGCTTGGCAGAAGGTAGCATCGGTGTACGTGTTTTAAAATTATCGCAAGACCCTGAGCAGTTGTATCCCAATACGCCAGAGGGCAAGCAAGCCATGCTCAAAGGCTATCAGGCGATTTTAGACGAGGTGAATAAAGGGCTCGGTAGCGCGTTTGATGTCCGTCCAAAGTTAGGGGTAGAAGTCAAAGCAGTACCGCAATTTGCCGAGGCAACCGCGCCTGGCGCGTATTACAGCGAAGGTGCGTTTGATGGGTCTCGTCCTGGGATTTTTTACGCCAATATGCGCGATACCAAAGAAAATCCTAAGTTCACGATGCGCACCCTGGCTTATCACGAGGGCATACCTGGTCACCACTTCCAGATATCAATTGCACAGGAGTTAAAAGACGTACCGTTTTTCCGGCAAGTCTTACCTTTTACTGCCTATGCAGAAGGCTGGGCATTGTATTCAGAACGCCTGGCTTGGGAAATGGGATTTGAAAAAGATCCTATGGATAACCTGGGTCGCCTGCGCGACGAAATGATGCGTGCCGTACGTCTGGTCGTTGACAGCGGCATCCACTACAAACACTGGACACGCGAACAAGCCATAGACTACATGGCTGACAATACTGGCATGGCCTTGACCGATGTCACCACCGAGATCGAACGCTATATGGTTGATCCGGGACAGGCATTGGCCTACAAAGTCGGCATGCTAAAAATCCTTGCCCTGCGTGAAAAGGCCAAGTTGGCGCTCGGCGATAAATTCGATTTAAAGCAATTCCATAACGAGGTGCTTACCCACGGCGCTTTGCCTTTGGTCGTGCTGGAGCGGGTGATTGATGATTGGATTGCCAAGCGACAAAAAGCTTAAGTCTGGACTAGATAGAAAAATTACTCCCCCTATGTATATTTAAGTTGTCCATATAATCACTGGACAATGAGGCATATTTAAAAAAATATTGGGGGAGTATATTGTATTAATGACAGATTCATTAATACAAATGATGGCCGCTAATGGTCTGTCGCATCGCTTAATTTTGAATTTTCAGCAGATCGATTTCAAATAATTTCGGCCACAATTTTCCAGTGACAAACAGGCGATGGCGCTTACTGTCATAAGCAATACCATTGAGTACTGCATCAGCGGAATTGCTAACGCGTTCGCCAGGTGGCAGCAAGCCTTTCAGATTGATCCAGCCGACGACATGGCCTGTTGCCGGATCAATTCGGGCAATCACATCGGTGCCCCAGATATTGGCGAATAGCTCGCCTTCCACCCACTCAAGCTCGTTTAGTCTATCTACGGCGATACCATCGGCCATCACATAAATCCTGCGTTCCTCTTTTAATGTGACTGGATTAAGGATGCGGATAAAAGGTGTGCCGTCGCTCATATACACATGACGCGTATCGCTAGTTAGCCCCCATCCCTCGCCCATGTAAGTAAAGCGTTTTTTTAAGTTAAAGGTTTTAGCGTCGAAGATAAAGCCGACTTGCGACTTCCAGGTCAAACTAATAATTTTCCCATCGATTTCGGTTGATCCCTCGCCAAAAAATTCTGGACTCAAATCTTTCTGCTGTACGATTTTACCGCTGACAAGATCAACTTTTCTTAGCGATGAGTGTCCAGCTAATCCGGTACTTTCATACAAAAAATCGTCTTTATAAAACAAGCCTTCAGTAAAAGCGGATGGATCGTGCGGGTAAGTATTTTTGACGATGTAGCCATACACAGGGATGGCAGCGTGCGCCATATTTCCCGTTAAAAACGCGCTGACTAATAGCCATTTTGCGAAATTCTTCAACATTGAGTCCTTTAATATGATGGCTTGGAGCTTGCCATTAACTATATGCGAATGCTTCAGAGGATTGCACTGAAAAGCGTCGACGAGAACAATACACGGGTGCGGTGACGGGACGCAAGATTGTTGATGCGATTTTGTGTAAGTGTTACAAATATTGCCAATAAATGAGCAAGCTGCAATATCAAAACCTCCGATTGAAACATAAACATCATTAAACGATCGCGTGCGGCGCTCAACATGGTCACTAATTAATTTACCGCATGAGAATTTACTACGCGACAATCTTGTTTAGAAGCATGTCAGCCCCATCTATGATGGCGGTTATTGCTCAGATAATCCGAGCAGACAATTAGATCAAACAATTCGTACAGTCCAGCTTGAAAGCTGACACAATATCGCCAATTCGTCACCATAAAGCTCCTATGACCGCTCCCGCCAGTAACGACGCTGCATCCAAAAGTAGTCTTGCGACACTCAAAGGCTTAGTGCCATTTTTAACTCCTTATCGTCGTCAATTTTTTTTGGCGGGTATTGCTTTAATCATTGCCGCTTGTGCAACGTTGGCGATTCCTTATGCCTTCCGGCAAATGATCGATCTGGGATTTGGCGGTACTGGCACGCGTGGCATCCAACATGTGGACGCGACTTTTCTGGCGCTGTTTGGGGTCGCCTGCGTCTTGGGTGTAGCTACCGCAGCACGATTTTATATGGTGTCCTGGTTGGGGGAGCGGGTTACCGCTGACATCCGCAATGCGGTGTATTCGCATGTAGTTACGCAAAGTCCCGAGTTTTTTGAGACAACTCAGACAGGTGAAGTTTTATCCCGCCTGACGACCGACACAACATTGATTCAGGCAGTTGTTGGCACCAGTATTTCTATGGCACTGCGCAACGCATTATTGTTTATGGGCGGTCTGGTAATGTTATTTATTACTAGCCCAAAACTGTCCTCCATTATCATCGTCACATTGGCAGCGACGGTGCTCCCGATCGTGCTGTTTGGCCGGCGAGTACGCAAATTATCCCGCGATTCTCAAGATCGGATTGCGGATGCCTCTGCTGTCGCGGGTGAAATTTTAAATGCGATGCCGACTGTACAAGCATTCACACACGAACCCATTGAGGCGCGGCGTTTCTCCAGCTCGGTAGAAGATGCTTTTAGTACAGCAATGCGTCGAATACGTGCCCGTTCGTTACTGACGATGGTCGCAATTTTATTGATCTTCGGTGCCATCGTATTTGTCCTGTGGCTGGGAGCGCACTCGGTAATGCGAGGTGAAATGAGCGGTGGCATGCTAGGGCAATTTATCTTGTATGCATCCATCGTTGCTGGCGCAGTCGGCGCTTTGTCTGAAGTAATGGGCGAAGCACAACGCGCCGCCGGTGCTACCGAACGCTTGCTAGAGCTTATGGCAGCACAATCACCAATCCAATCTGCACCGAATCCATTAAAGCTGCCTCCGCGCGCTGCCAATGGGGCTGCTTTATCGTTGACTGACATCGTGTTTCATTATCCGTCACGGCCCAATATGGCGTCGATAGGACATATGTCCTTAGATATCAAACCGGGTGAAACAGTCGCCGTGGTCGGCTCGTCTGGTGCAGGCAAAACCACCTTATTTCAGTTGTTGCTGCGTTTTTATGACCCGCAACAAGGCAAGATCACATTAGATGGCGTGGATATACGTCAGTTAGATCTACATGATTTACGCAATGCAATCGGTATCGTGCCACAAGATACGGTGATTTTTTCTGCCAATGCATTAGAAAATATACGCTATGGCAAAGCGGATGCCAGCGATGCAGAAGTGATCGCTGCAGCTAAAATGGCGGCGGCGCATGAGTTTATTGAACGTCTGCCAGAAGGCTATAACTCCTTCCTTGGTGAGCGTGGTGTGCGCCTGTCTGGTGGTCAACGTCAACGCATCGCGATTGCACGGGCGCTACTTAAAAATCCACCGTTGCTCTTGTTAGATGAGGCCACTAGCGCGCTTGATGCAGAATCAGAGCGCCTGGTTCAAGGTGCGCTGGAAGCAGCAATGCAAGGTCGCACTACCCTGATCATCGCGCATCGGCTAGCAACCGTACAGAGAGCTGATCGTATTATCGTCATGGAGCACGGACATATTGTTGAAACTGGCACCCATAATAGCTTGGTAGCGCAAGGCGGTATTTACGCCAACCTAGCGTCTTTACAATTCAATACATCGACTTAAATATTGGCTTAATTATTAAGCTTAAATAGCTTCTATGAGCTTGGTTAAGGCTCAAGAAGCTATTGTTAGTCACTGCATAAATCAGCTGCATTAAGTAACTGCAACTGACTACAAAGTAAGCCTTTTATCGCAGAATTATCTTGTAACAAGAGTGACATTTTTCTTGACGTCGGAATTGGCACTTGCGTACACTCTCCCGATCCCATCAACATCGTCGATCATGATCGATTAGACAATACACCGCCTATGAAACGTTTCCGACACAGCATCTCCTCTATTCTCGCTTCAGCAATCTTGCTTTGCTTTACGCCTTCAAGCTCCGCCGCAGAAAATGATTTACTCGCATTAACTAGCGTACCTGAGTCAAGCACTCAGCCGATTGGCGTCTTGCGTACCAATGAGGTGGCACCGACAATTAATGTTGCGATAGAAGATAGTGCCGATAAAATTGCTGCAGAGAATCCTGTTGAACTGACAGCGCCAGAAGCCAATTTATGGAATCGGATTCGCAATGGTTATGCAATCCCGGATCTGGATAATCAATTAGTTAGTAATCAGCTTAATTGGTACAGCACTCGTACTGAATACATACAGCGAACCGTGCAGCGCGGTTCACGCTACTTGTATCACGTTGTAGAGGAGCTGGAAAAGCGCGGTATGCCAACTGAACTAGCATTACTTCCATTTATTGAATCAGCCTTTAATCCTCAGGCAATTTCTACTGCCAAAGCATCTGGCATGTGGCAATTTATGGCGGCAACCGGCCGTGATTTCAATCTAAAACAGAGCATGTTTAAGGATGACCGACGCGGCGTACTAGATTCTACTGACGCTGCCCTGACGTACCTGGAACGCTTATACGGTATGTTTGGTGATTGGCAATTAGCCTTGGCCGCCTATAACTGGGGCGAAGGTTCGGTTCAACGGGCGATCAAAAAACAGCAGGCAATGGGCTTGCCAATTGACTTTGAAAGTTTGTCTGCGTTGATGCCGAATGAGACAAAAAACTATCTGCCAAAATTGCAGGCAGTTAAAAATATCATCGGGCATCCAGAACAATTTGGCATAGAACTACCCAAGTTAGAAAATCAACCCTACTTCGTTACAGTAGAAAAAACTCGTGATATTGATGTACGGGTAGCCGCACAATTAGCAGAGATGTCTGTAGTTGATTTTACAGCGTTAAATCCGCAATTCAATCGCCCCGTCATTACTGGCGATAGCAAAACTAAAATTCTGCTCCCGACTGACAATGCGATGTTGTTCAGAGAAAATTTAAGTAAGTGGAATGGTCCGCTATCTACCTGGGCTACTCATACTGTAGGCAAAACTGAACGAGTAGAATCTTTGGCTAATCGTTTGGGGATGAAAGCTGAAACACTGCGTGAAGTTAATTTCATTCCACCAAAAATGTTAGTCAAAGCAGGATCAACTTTGCTCATTCCGAGATCAAGCAAAACACCGGATCAGGATATCTCTATGGAGATTGCTGAAAAGGCGCAGTTGATCATTGAAAAGACTCCGTCGACCAGGCAGATGCATTTTAAAGTCGGCAAAGCAGATAATTTGAACTCAATTGCTAAGCGCTATAAAGTTAGTGTGGCGGACATCAAGAGCTGGAACAATTTGAAGCGGGATAGCGTCAGTGCAGGTCAGACACTACAAATACAAGTGCCAGTTCTGCAAGCGAGAACAAAATCAAACCACGTAGCATCAGCACATAATAATCGCAACACTAAAACCAACAGCAGAACCGCAAAGACAGCGGCTCCACGCGCGGCCAAAACGATACTTGCGCATGCAAAGTCAGGTAAAAAGCATAGCTAATTTTCACTGGCGATATTACTCAAAATACCTCAGTCAAAGTACATCGTTCAAAATAAAAAAGCCCCGGTTGAACTCGGGGCTTTTTTATACCAAGGAATCTAAATCACTAGATGAAAATTCCTTAATATTTTACAAGGTCGGTTCAATCAATTACTTACCAGATTGATTGGCGTAGATAATCCAGTAACGCGCCAGATCAGCAGTGCCGTCAGTACCTTGCACTGTCTTCAAAACCTTGATTGCATTCGCTTTTTTACCAGCTTGCAGTAAAGATATACCTTGCAAGAGTTTGGCGTCATCAGGACGCTTCAAACTACCTTTAGTCATACCCTGGTCGATCAAGCTTAAACCTTTATCAAACTGGCCTGCGGTAACGTATGCATAACCAAGCGTAACCGATGCATTACCATCCTTACTTTGATTGGCTTCAGCCTCATTGGCTGCGGCATTTGCTTTGCTTGCTGCTAAATTTTTGTTGGCCAGATCGCGCAGACGTTGATGACGTGCGGCATCAGTACCTGTGCCAAGTGCGCCTGCTTTGTAGCCCTGATCAATAATCTTGATCGCTTCTGCAGGATAACCTGCTTGCAAAGATAATTGAGACATTTCCATAAAATCGCCGGTACGAGTAATTTGTCCCAAAGCTAGTTTCAAGCGATCTAAATCCAAGGATAAACGCTCAGAATAACCGGGCTTACTTTGAATACGGCCAAGCAAATCAAGCCAGTAATCTTTCTTTGGATAGAAAACTAATAACTTTTCAATTGCAGCAACATAAGTGGCTTTGTCGTTTTGCTTCAGAGCAGCATTAGCATAAAGTTGCAGACTAGTTTCACTTGGAGTACGACCTGATTTTTCTTCGGATGCAAGATCAGCCTTAACCTCTTTCATAGTGCGGGCATAATCACCGCTCATGTATAGAGATTGGATCAGGAATGGACGCATTGCCGGATCGTTACCGCCATCGGAAAAATAACGAGTAACCCATTGCACGGTCTTAGCGTAATTCCCTGCTTTGTAATAAGCTGATGCCAGACCTTGTATGTATTTAATTTGTTCGCCAGCAGGCAATTTGTTCGCAGCGATAATTGTTTCGTAAGAACGAATCACAGTGTCATTATCACCAGCAGCACTTGCAATCGCAGCACGCATACGCTCAATCGTAAAACTTTCATTCATTGTTTTACCGCTCACGCTATCCGTATCGTGAAGTTTAGCGAGTGCTTCTTTGTATTTCTTGGCCTTAAACAAATCACCAGCAGCTTGTACTGCTTTGCCGATTTCAGGGCGCATGGCCTCTTGAGCATAGACTACGTTACCGGCAATATTCGTCAGTTCTGGAACAGCACAAAAACCAATCGCAGCAAGTAAAACAGCGAGGCGTGACAATCGAAGTTGCTTCATGTTTTGATCTCTCAATCAATAAATTTAATGAATTTTAAAATTGCAGCTTTATCAAAATGAAAAAAGGCAGGAGTAACCCTGCCAATTTTGAATAATACCTTAGATTTTCTGGTTCACGCAGTGAGAAGCGGAGTAAATACTGAATTTCACGTATCTAACTCACTTCAAGAACTGCTCATTACCAACCATACCGATCTTATTGACGCCCAGTCGTTGCGCCTCCGCCATCACATGCGCCACCGCTTTATACGGTA
>NZ_JBEONP010000015.1:0-108349 GCF_040544435.1 Undibacterium sp. GrIS 1.2 | reverse complement strand
ATGTCACATGTGCCGCTTCAAACAAGAAAACCAATCGCAACAGTGGCCACACCCATGCTCGACTTTACTGGTTTGGGTATTTTGCAAGAAGCTCATAAGTAAAGAATTCTCGCAGGCAGTAGAACTTACAGGCAATCAAACCATGCACAGATTGTTAGTGTGAGTTAAAAGATCCTATTGCTCCTCCACATACCGAGAAAACAAAGGAATACGCACTATGCAGCCTACTTCCATACCAGAGCCAATGAATATGACAGCAATCCAAGTGCCGCATCCACCGGAATATCCGACGCGCACGGTCCCTTTGGTCATCATTGCCCCTGTGCGTGACGAGGCCGATTTAATCCAACTGACACTAGATTCCATGGTTGCTCAAACCGTGCGTCCGATGGAGTGGATTATTGTAGATGATGGTTCAAAAGACAACACGGCAAATATCGTCAAGGCTTATGCAGAAAAATATAGTTTTATTCGCTTAGTGCAAAGACCGGATCGTGGCTTCCGTAAAGTCGGGGGCGGCGTTGTTGCAGCATTTAAATATGGGATTACCCAAATTACGCATAGTGAGTATGAATATATTGCGAAACTAGATGGTGACATGTCTTTTGGTCCGCACTATCTCGAAATCATGTTTAAAGAATTTGAGGCAAATCCAAAACTGGCATCGGTCTCAGGCAAAGTTTACCGAGAAGAAGACGACGAAAAAATCGAAGAATATATTATCGATGAGCATGTCGCCGGACAATTTAAACTATATCGTCGCAGCGCTTTTGAAGAAATTGGTGGTTTTGTCGAAGAAGTCATGTGGGATGGTATTGACGTTCATTCTGCACGGATGAAAGGATGGAAAACCTTCAGTTTTTATCATGCAGATGCGGTTTTGATGCATCACCGGTTAATGGGGTCATCAGACAAAAATGTGTATCGCGGTCGTCTGCGTTGGGGGCGCGGAATTTGGTTTATGGGTTATCACCCACTGTACGCGCTAGCCTCCAGCATTTTTCGCATGCGTGAAAAGCCGTTCATCATCGGCGGCATATTAATTATGGCGGGTTATTTAGGTGCGGCGCTTAAACGCGCTCCCCAGTACGACAATCTGGAATTCCGTCAGCATTTACATCAATGGCAATTGAAAAAAATTAAGGCGATCTTCTTTAAAGACAAAAAGGGAAATTCCGCTTGATGATTGCCGTCAATATGAATTTGTTTTTTTCTTCGGAAACGAACAATCCTAATCTACATAGGAAGCACTTCTTATGATGAGCCCAACGTCGCATGGAAGAAGCACGCAATCATCGCAAATATTAACGGCGATGGTTGGCTTTGCGTTTGCCGTTGCTATCTCACTGACCTTGGTCGGCATCATTATTTATAACAAAAATACTGAACTGGACGCGTTTGGCTTGCGTTTTGTTATCGCTGGTTTAGCTAGCATCATCGCATTTTCTAGCCATAGATTACTCAATGCTTTGCAAGATAAGCGCGTCTTTAATTTACTACCTACTTTGTGCGTACGTTGGTTGGTGGTATTTACTTTGGTACTCATTAGTGCCTATGCGGATAAGACGACCGAGCGCTTATCTCGCATAGTGATGCTGACCTGGTTGTGTGTGACTCCTTTTACGTTGCTACTGACAGCGATATTGATACGTTTGTTTGCAGCCTTCTTTTATTCTAATCCTGCAAGACGCCGTAAGGCCGTATTAATTTGGTCGAATTCTGCATGCGCAGACTTAGTAGAATCCTTACGTAAAACGCCTTTGGCTGCGATTGATGTTGTAGGTTTTTTTGACAACCGGAATGATTCACGCCCACCCAGCAATTTAACTCGCTTGGGTGCTTTAGACGACGTAACAGCATGGTTAGTTGATCCGGTAACTGGTCAGTTGACGGTCGATGTTGTATTCATCGGACTCAATACCAAAGAGCCCCCTGAATTGGCTGAAATCATTGCTATTTTGCAGGATAGCACTGCCTCCACTTACTTTATTCCAGAGTCGCTGATTTTTGGCATGCCAGGTATACAGCTGCGTGAAATGGCGGGAAGACCCGTGTTAGCCTCGACCGAAACACCATTCATTGGTTTGGCTGCGCTGCCAAAACGGCTGCTGGATTTATTCGGCGCAACACTAGGCTTAATCTTGTTATCGCCGCTGTTGCTGATCATCGCGATTGGCGTAAAACTAAGTTCACCGGGGCCGGTTCTATTTAAACAAAAACGTTATGGCGTCGCGGGGAAACCGATCAATATTTACAAGTTCAGGAGCATGATTAATCACAACTCAAAAGGACCTGTGATACAAGCAACGGTCGGTGATAATCGTGTTACCCGGTTTGGTCGCTTTATCCGCCGTACCTCGATTGATGAACTGCCACAGCTACTCAACGTCATTCAAGGAAATATGAGTCTGGTTGGCCCAAGGCCACATGCGGTTGAGCATAACGAACTTTATCGCAAATTAGTGGATGGCTATATGCTCAGACACAAGATAAAACCAGGAATCACAGGCTGGGCACAGGTTAACGGATTCCGCGGAGAAACCGAAACACTGGAAAAAATGCAAAGCCGGGTTGATTATGATTTGTACTATATCCAGCACTGGTCGGTCTGGTTGGATATCGTGATTATGTGGCGTACCGTGAGCGTTTTGTTTGGTGATAAAAACGCTTATTGATGATTAGCCTAACATCAAAGATGGATCAGTTTTAAGAACCGATCCTCTTCATCGATAATCAATAAATTAGGGGAGTATGTGGCTAAAACGAGCTAATTCCAAGCAAACACCTAGACAATAAAATATACTGCAATGAGTATACGATCTAAAATTAGCGGATCTTAGACTCACTAACTTTCAAACTTAAGCGCTTGCCGCCCTTTGATTCTTCAATAGGTTTGAACACTGGTAGAAAAAATATCTGCATCGGTTGAGCAGAATTAAGCAAGTGACATTAAGCAAGCGAGATTAAGCAAGCGAGATTAAACCCTCTGACTATCAAATCAATTTCAAGCCAGGGTTTGTAAACCTGAAAAATGGCTTTCCAAACTCTGCTGCAAACCCTGCTCTATTACTAGCTCTGTCTGTTTTGCCAGTAGGTTCGTCGTACTGGCCTTGAATACAAATAATCGATAAATATCTGCTAGTTTGAGTTGTGCCGGATTGGCTAGCAATACCCATCGCTCAGCATCGTCGTTCAATTTTTTCCACCAGACCGTCTTATCCGATTCCGGCGCGTCAGAGACCACTCTAGCGACCCAGCCGACTTCAAGCATCTGCTCTAACAAGCCATCAATCTCGTCCATGCCAAAGCGGGTTTGAATCCGTATTGCAGACACATCAACCGCTGTCGCATCCTGGGCGTTGCGAGCGACAAACAATACTTTCAAAATTTCGATTGCGTCAATAAATGCGCTGCCAGGTGCAGGCTTATGCCACCATCGCTCAAATTTTACGATTGGCAATGCCGCCGCGATCACTGCGCCAATCAAAGTAATCAGCCAGGACAAATAAATCCACACCAAAAAAATCGGTACCGCGGCGAGTGCACCATATACCACGGTGTAAGTAGGGAACTTGGTGACGAAGACCGCAAACAAACGTTTAGCCATTTCAAAAGCAATCGCTGCAAACAAGCCGCCCCAAATCGCATCATGCCAATCGACCGTTCGATTGGGGACGCCCATGTACAACAAAGTGAATGCGATGGTGGTGAAAAACACCGAGATTAAAGTATAAAAAACATCGCCAGCCATGGGCATTACGCCAACCACACCGCTGGTGGCAGTGACTAAGTAAGAAGTCACCGTAATCGACACGCCAATCAGCAACGGCCCTAAGGTCACTATCGCCCAATAGACTAGTATTCGCTTAATCAATGGACGAGTTCTTTTGACTTGCCAAATTTGGTTAAACGACTTGTCGATCATCGCCAAGGTTGCCACCGCTGTCACCATTAAAGCAACGCCACCTACCGCCGACAAACGTGTTGCCTTGGTCGCAAATTGCGTTAGATAACCCAAAATCACATTCGAGATTTCTCTCGGCATCAGGCTTTTAATAAAATACGCTTCCAGCGAAGATCGAAAGGTATTGAACAAGGGGAAAGCGGTAAAAATCGCCAAGGCGATAGTCAAAATGGGCACCAATGCCAATACCGTCGTAAACGTTAAACTGCCTGCAACTTGCGGCAAGCGGCCTTCAAGTAAACGCTGGTAAGCAAACTGGAACAGATTACGCATCCGCCCCCAAGAAAATTTACGCATAGATTTTTTCTTTACTACATCATCAAACAAATACATCAACCAACATCTCTCTGAATAAGTCCATCACGTGTGCGCTCTATCGTGCCTGAGTACTGAGCTAGGGAGCTAGGGAACTTCTAAGCAATTAGCTTATCTGGCAAGACTCATCGCGCTAAAAGCCCCATATAATAGCAAGCATGAACTCTAAACAACTCACCATTCTCGTTTTATATTATTCTCGCCACGGCAGCACCAGAAAATTGGCCGAATATATCGCCCAAGGTGTGGAAAGCGTCGCCGGCTGCGATGCCAGATTGCGTACTGTTCCAGCAGTATCGACGGTAACCCAAGCGACCGAGCCGGATATCCCAAACGAAGGCGCACCCTATGTCGAGCTGGCCGATCTGGAAGACTGCGACGGACTAGCATTGGGCTCACCTACCCGTTTCGGGAATATGGCAGCAGCGATGAAATATTTTTGGGACGGCACTGCAACCCAGTGGCTATCCGGCACATTAAGCGGCAAACCCGCTTGCGTGTTCACATCCACGGGCAGTATGCATGGTGGACAGGAATCCACCTTGCTGTCGATGATGCTACCGCTGATGCATCATGGCATGCTGTTAGTCGGCATCCCATACAGCCATGCAGAATTAATGACAACCAGTACCGGTGGCAGCCCTTATGGTGCGAGCCACTGGGCAGGAATTAAAGGCGATACTCCGGTCTCAGAAGACAGCAAAAAACTAGCGATTGCTCTAGGTCGCCGCCTGGCAGAGACCGCGCAAAAATTGAAGGTGTCAGCATGACATCATCCAGACAATCAACGTATTATTTTTTAAGCTGCTTCAGCCTGATTGCTCTGATTATCTTGTTAGTGCTATGGGAAATGGTACTTGCACCACTGCATCCGGGTGGGTCTTGGATCGTTTTAAAAGTGATCCCTATTTTGATTCCTCTGCGTGGAATTTTAAAAAAACAGGTTTACACCATGCAGTGGTCATCCATGCTAATCCTGCTGTATTTTGCCGAAGGTATTGTGCGGGCTTTCAGTGATCAATTGCCCCTGTCCCGTCTTCTGGGCGGAGCGGAAATCGCGCTATCTGTATTGTTCTTTATGAGTAGCATCCTGTATTTGCGTCCGATCAAAAAAGCTGCAAAAGCTGCCGCTAAATTAGCCGAAAAAAATGCGACTATGCCGCAGTAGATTTCTTCAGCTTAATTTAATGCAGGCTAAACGCAGGTTCAGTGTAAATTCAACGCAGGTTTAATATAGGTTCAATGTTCGAGTCCGTTCATATGAATGAATTTCTCACCCAATGTACCAAGATCGTTGGCAAAGACAATGTGATCTGCGATCCCGCTGATGTTGCACCCTATGTCACGGATTGGCGTAAGCGTTTTCAAGGGAAAGCATTGGCGGTGATCAGACCAGGATTAACATCAGAGGTCGCCGCCCTAGTTGGCTTGTGCAAGCAATACGCTATTGCGATCGTCGCGCAAGGCGGTAATACAGGCTTGGTGCTTGGCAGTGTGCCGGATCAATCCGGGCAGCAAATCGTTTTATCTTTAAGCCGCTTAAAACAGATACGCCAGATTGATACCGTCAACAATACCATGACGGTTGAGGCAGGCTGCCTGCTGGTACAAGTGCAAGAAGCCGCTGAGCAAGCGCAACGCTTATTCCCTTTGTCACTAGCATCTGAAGGTAGTTGCACCATTGGCGGCAACCTCTCCAGTAACGCTGGTGGCACCGCGGTACTCCGTTATGGCAACGCCCGTGAACTGTGTTTGGGACTGGAAGTCGTGACTGCCAATGGCGATATCTGGAATGGTCTGCGCGGCCTACGCAAAGATAATACCGGTTACGATTTGCGTGATCTTTTCATCGGTGCAGAGGGTACTTTGGGTATCATCACTGCGGCGGTACTCAAACTATACCCACAACCAAAAGCGAAAGTCACGGCACTTGCAGCCCTTCATTCAACTGAAACAGCACTTGAATTATTAACTCTGGCGCAAGCTCATTGTGGCTCTGCATTAACCGGGTTTGAGTTGATGTCTGAGGCATGTTTACAACTGGTTCATCAACATTTCCCGAATATCCCGCAACCGCTGGCCACACCATCGCCGCAATTCGTCTTATTAGAGCTGTCTGATAGCGAATCGGAACTTCATGCGAATGATGTCTTAGAAGGATTATTAAATACAGCGATTGAAGCCAACATCATCACCGATGCGATAGTAGCGATGTCACTCCACCAATCACAAGCGATGTGGCATCTGCGCGAACACATTTCTATGGCACAGGCTGCTGAGGGTAAGAATATTAAGCACGATGTCTCGCTACCCATTTCTGAAATTGCCCATTTCGTCAATACGACGAACGCGCTGTTACAACAGGCTTTTCCAGACTGCCGGATGATTATTTTCGGACATTTAGGCGATGGCAATTTACATTACAACGTCTCGCCACCACTGACTGTTAGTGACACGGATTTTATTCAGCAGCAAGCAAATATCAATCAAATTGTGCATGACAGCGTACATCAGCACAATGGTTCTATTTCAGCAGAGCATGGAATTGGTATGCTAAAAAAAGATGAAATTCTGCGTTATAAATCTGATGTAGAAATGCAGTTAATGCGCAGTATAAAAGCGGCTTTAGATCCTCACAATTTGATGAATCCCGGGAAAATTTTATAAGACTTAGAGAACATGTCATCGAGATAAAAATATGAAAAACTATTCACGCAAATACCGCATTGCTCACCTCAGGTTTCTACCTATCATCGTAATAATGATAACTAGCATTAGCAGTATGAACAGCGCATCGGCTGAAACCTACAAATGCGTAAAAAATGGTGCTACTAGTTATAGCCAATCTCCGTGCACAGATAACGCGCAACAAACTACGGTAGTACATACCAATACTGTTCCAGAATCGACTAGCCAACAGGCAGCGCAAACCAGCGCTAAAGAAAAAGCAGAGGCGACTCGCCTAGCAGCATCACGCCATAAAGCAGAAGAAAAATCAGACCGGGAAATGAAAGTGATTGCCGGCCGCAACGAGAAGAAAAAACAAAAATGTGATGCGGCTCAATTAAAAATAAAATGGGTAAAAGAGGATGCAAAAAACGCTAAACCTAAAGCCGAAGCAAAGGCACGTCAGAATGTAAAAAGAGCTACCGAAAAGGCAGCTCTTGTTTGTGGTCCGTCGTAAATTCTATAACTACATTAGGACTATTTACTAATTTCAACGATCAACAATTAAAACTCTTCCCAATCACCTTCCTGTACTTTGCCACCACTACTTTGAGGTGCTTTTTTGCTCGCACTTTTATTCGCTGTCGGTGCTGGCTTAGCAGTAATTTTAAGGCTGGCTTGAGGAGCGCGTTGCTGCCCCATTTTTTTCTCAACCCGCTTGGTGCTTGAAGCCGAGACATTTGATGTTGAAGTACGTAGTGCAGAACCATTTCCTGCTGCAATTTTAAAGATATGTACAGTAGCAGCCAGAGTCTGCGCCTGCTCCTCCATACTCTCTGCTGCTGCTGCTGCTTGTTCTACCAACGCTGCATTTTGTTGCGTCATTTCGTCCATCTGCGTAATCGCTAGATTGACTTGTTCTATCCCTGCACTTTGCTCTTGGCTGGCGGCGGTGATCTCACTCATGATGTCGGCGACATGCTGGACGCTGGTGACAATCTCGTCCATGGTTTTGCCTGCTTCGTCTACCAGTTTGCCACCTTGATTGACTTTGTCGACTGAGTCGTCGATCAGAGATTTGATTTCTTTGGCGGCGCTGGCACTCCGTTGGGCGAGATTACGCACCTCTGAGGCAACAACGGCAAATCCTCTTCCTTGCTCTCCGGCTCTGGCAGCTTCTACTGCGGCATTGAGGGCGAGGATGTTGGTCTGGAAGGCAATACTGTCGATGACGCTGATAATGTCGACAATCTTGCGGGAGCTTTCTTTAATCGAGCCCATAGTGCTAACGACTTGATTGACAACTGCACCACCTTTGACGGCAACACCAGTGGCGGAGACAACGAGTTGATTGGCTTGCCGGGCGTTATCGGCATTTTGTCTGACGGTGCTGGTGAGTTCTTCCATGGAGCTAGCAGTTTCTTCCAGCGAGCTGGCTTGCGATTCTGTCCTGCTGGAGAGATCGGCATTGCCTGAGGCAATCTCTTGGGATGCGACTGTGATCGTTTCTGTGCCTTGTTTGATTTGCGAAACCGTATTGATCAAATTACCTTGCATACGCTTTAGCGACTCTAGCAACTCACCTACTTCGTCCGTTACATCTACTGTGATCTCGTTAGTTAAATCACCGCTAGCTATATTGTCCGCAACAATGACAGCGCGTTTAATCGGCTTAGAAATAGTTCTGGTAATGATCCATGCTGCCAGGACGCCAAACGCCAGCGTCAACCCACCAATCACTATCATGCTGCTTAAAGCACCCCGGTAGTTGCTTTGTGATTCTTCATAAGTAGTTTTCATCGCCTCGTGCTGCTGCTGCGCCAGCTCGGTTAAAGCGATCATCCACTTGTCATGCGGCAGGGTAAATTCCGTTTGCAACAATGAGGAGGCATCAAAATAATTACCCTCAGTGACAAAGGACTTTATCTTGCCCACTAAAACTACTACCGCCTGCTTTTGCTCTATGGCTTTTGCCAGAGTTGCTTGCCCTTGATTATTATCAATCAGCTTTTTCGCTAAGGCTTCTGACTTGGAATAACTATCCAAAATTTGAACCAGGCGCTTGGTCTCTTTTTCTGCTTCTGCAGCATCAGTAGGTGCGGTCATCTTACGCAATACCAAAGCCAAAGCACGACCTTGCTCGCGCATATCAGTTGCGGCACTCAGGCTGGCAATTTTATTATTAAAAATATAGTCCATCGAGCTTTGCATCTGACTCATGCGGAATAATCCCAGAATCAACAAGCCAGTTGCAAAAAAGAGTACTAATCCAAAACCAATGGTGAGACGTGTACCAATTCTGATATTAGCAAGTAGCTTCATAAAATCTCCGGAGTAACTGACAATACGCTGACGATGCGAATTGATGATAAAACTCTGCCACTAAACTGGCTAAGTTACGTATACAAAAATTACTGAGAAAAAAACTGTTTTCAGGAAAAGGTATCCTGCTAAAAAATAACTATGAGTGGCTGCGGATTTTAGTTTGTGACAAAAAATCGCGGCACATTTAAGCTTAAAGCTTATATTTTTAAATTGTAGTTGTGCTCAAATAGTATCACTAGTGAAATAAAAAATTATCTGTGTAAAGCCCTCATTGCAAATATTCTGTTGTTAATCAGCGCAATCAGGAACAAGCGATAGAATTTTTTATACGATGACAATGTGATTAATGATGCTCGGTTCAATACTGAGTTTATTGATCATGCGGCGATCACTTAGCCAAGCATTGTTAGGTAGTCGCTGCCAATCGATTAATAAGCCTGCGCCCTGATTGAATATGCCAGAGCACTAGCAGCGGCAATAGCATGCCGACAATCCAATGCGATAAAGACCAAATAGAATGATTGGTCTCACTCACCAGGTAATACAAAGCATAACCACTCAGTGTCAGCCAGATCAGCAACACAATCATAAGCCAGCCTGTCAGCTGGTTGCGGCGGGCATTGTTGGCACGACGGATGTGGTTATTCAACAAACTGCCGATAAAAAATAAAGCGAGCATGGCAACTGCTCCATGCAACTGCATAGACAGATGTTCTAAGGGGTTAATTGTTTCGCCAAATTCGCCAGGCACTCGCAAAAAATAATGCGCAAGCAACCATACAACACCGCTCAGTAATAAAGCAGTACCTACGCTATAAAGCGTCCAGCGATGCCAGCGCTCTAAACGGAAGCTCACTGCGCGGCTACGTGAGTGTGATAGTTGATGCTGGTTATGTTTCATAAAGCAAGCATAAGTACTAAAAAAGGCGGTAACCAAAAAGGAAATAAATCGCGGCAAAGAAGCGATAGCAGAAAATACTCAATACAGATATTCAATGCATATATTCAATAAAGGAAGCAGCTCTAGCGATCTTAAAAAAACAAGAATGCAGAGGCTCAGATTATAAAGGCATGAGCATCGAATTGTGCCAGGCATGCATGACCAGCATCAGCACTCGCCATCACTACTTTGGTCAATGCATCCGCCAAAATACATTGCGGTGCGACGACCGAGACACTAACTTTATCCAGCATCGCTGCGCCAGTCTGGCCATGTACTAGTGCGCTGTAACTACCTTGTGTGGTCTGCACTAAAGAAAAATAGCTGGCGGACGTTGCCAGTGCTTGATTTTGTAAATTGAGTTTGTACGCCAAGTTGGGTGGACAGGCAGGGTCGCGTAAAAGGACTTCAATAGGGTCGTCCCCCTCGTCACCTATTAGACGTAAATCGCCACCAGCGTTGACGCACGCTTGCCGGACACCAACTTGCTGCAAACTTTGTATCGCCAGATCGACCGCATAACCCTTGGCGATTCCACCTACATCTAGCCAGTCGGCTCGTTGTTTTTTTAGTGTACCTTCAGCCGTCAAAGTAAACGCCGTCTTTTGCGCTTGATATGTTTGGTACAGCGTACGCTCTTGCTCAGTCGCTGGTAGCAAGTCCCATTCCATCAGGCGACCGGCGATTCTGACATCAAATAAACCCGCGCTGGCATCACTGATCTGCATTGCTGTCTGCAAGACGTGGTAAGTATGTACATCAATCTCTACAATAGCACCGACATCAGCATGATTGATACGACTGATGTCGCTATCCGCCGCATGAAAACTCATCAGGCGATGGACCAGAGCGATTGATTGAAATGCCTGCTCAAACGCGGTTGCTAGCGCGATATCCGTCATCGCATCAGCAATACTGATTTCTACCATCGTCCCCAACCAAGGCTGCGCCCTGCGCTTCATTTTTTTTGCGTCGCCGTTGCTGCCGTTGTTGATGTCGAAACCATTGCCACCTGCGCCACTGCTGCGATTCTGCGTGCGCCGTCCGTGACATGGGTACAAGATAAGGTCGCACCGCTGATATTAGAAATGCCCTCGCCTACACGCAAACCCGCAGACGCGGATTTGCCCACAAACTGCTGACGCCAATTCGCATTTCTGATTTCAGCACCATGGCTTTCACGATAGTTCAGTATTTCTATCTGCTTAACGCTCGCATCTGGCAACAAACCGACTGCGTATGAAATTAGCTCAAATTTGCCCACTACATCGTCCAACACAATATAACCAAGGAGCTTGCCGTCTTTGTAGGCCATTGCAGTACGCCATGCAGCCGAACGAGCTGGCAAACCTGCTAGTTTTTCGATCTGCTGCATTTGATCCAGCGTCAGTTGCAAGGTAGCGGATTTAAACTCAGTCGCATCAGGAAACATCACCTTTTGCGCCTGTTCTGCGGTCAGATATTGTGTCGCAAAAGCAGACGTATTCATACCTGCCAGGCTCATTAATACCAAAGGTGCGATCGCTGTTGTTCTCATCACGCTGCTATTTTCATCACGTTGTTATTACTCTCTAGTCATTTCAATATTATTTCTAATTATTTATTGGATCAGCATAAATTAAAACGAATATCCGACACCAAGATTGAGGCGATCACGGCTGCTATCCAATTTAAACTTCTGATAATCCGCTTTCAACACTACGCCTTCACCAATCTTAAAGCTAGCGCCAATTGTGGCTACTTTTTCGTCTGCCTGCGGCGCTATGCCCAGACCTTGTGGCACTGCGCTATAGCTATGTGCAGTATTAAACAACTCATAGCGAACAAATGGGGTAAAACTATACTCTTCGTTTTTCCACAATTGGTAAGCGGCCTGCGTATACCAGCCATAAAAAGAAGACGGCACAGGCGTTGGCTGGCCGATAAAGGTCAGATTCAACGCATCGGTATTACTGATCGTGCCACGAGCATAAACCGCAGATAAATCCCACAGCCCAGGCGTATAGCGGGCATGCATATCCCATAAAGTAACGCGAGAATCATTCGCTGCAAAATCAGCCGTCGCTTGTCCAGCCTTGCCAGTAAAAACAAAACCGCCTATTAGCAAACCAGGAATACCGCGCCAGTTTAAGGCAGCATGCATGCTCAAGTCATGCGACTTAGCTAATTGCCCTTCCTGATGAATACTCCCCAGCGGCGACTCGGTGCCATCGGCTGAAGCGGTATCCCATTTACTCAAATCAAATCCGGTAGTCAGACCTAAATCCCAGGTCAGGCCATTGTCGTGTGTGCGTGACAGTCCAAAGCCTGCCTCGCGCCAAGTCGAAGGAATAATCGCCGTCTCTACAAAATTGCGGTGTACGCCGTAATACGCGGTCGGCTCGTGATTGGTGTTGATCAAACCTACTGGCATCAGGAACAAACCTGCTTTAGCGCGCAAGCCATTGTTGAACTCATGCTCCACATACAATTGCTCAACCTCAGATTCGCCTTTGTCATCGGCAGACGTGACTGCATGCTCCCATTCAAATTCAGCGACCATCTTGGTCTTTTCATCAAACCGGTGGGTGATGCCGATTACAGCCCGTGCTACGTCTGTCTCTGCCTGGTTGGTTGCGTTTTTAGGACGAGTGTAATTAATCTCACCGTAGCTGGTAACTACTGTAGATTGCGCCCAAGAACCCGCTCCTGATGACGCGCCAGTTGCACCATTGCCAGCAGCGCCAGAAGCAGCAACAGGTGCGATCGATGCGCTAACGGTGCTGGCCAATGCCTCTTGCTTTTGCTCTACGACGTCTGTTTTCTTACGGGTAGCCGCCAGTTCCGCTTTTATCGCATCTAATTCAGCAGCGAGTTTTTCTATTCTTTGAAGTAATTCCGCCTCACTTGCGTGGGCTGGAAATACAATTGCCGTGCTCAAAAATGCAATGCTCAAGGCTTGTGCTACTAAAGTTTTTTTCATGATATTTTCCCTGTCAGATACGCTTATTTGTTGATTGTTATGTTGACTGCTGTGTTATTCGGCGGTCTTGTTTGATACCGTATTTAGGTAACTTATTTAGGTAGCTTATTTATGTAACTTAAATAGATAACTTATTTAGATGACTTATTTAGTCGCTTTATAGCCGTCATTCAATGTGCCGAGGAACTTAATCACGTCCTCAATCTCGTCTGCCGACAATGCCGGAGCCATACCGCGTGTGCGGTTATAAGGCACTTCAGTCACGTTGACATTGCCTTGATATTGCGCCGGCAAATCATTGAATTTAGCTACAGAGCCATCAGCTGAGACCGGATACCATTCCTCAGGATTAGTATCGCGCCGGACATAAAAACCAATCGCATCCCGTAAATTCTTAAAGCGACCATTATGGAAAAATACCTTACGGGTCGCCACATTGCGCAGCGTCGGCACTTTAAACGCGCCACATAAATCAGTACGGGCAGTCAGATCCTGGCGATCAGGACCGCATAAACCAAGGTCAAAATAGGTAGCATCAGCATTTGCCGGAATATCCGTATTGCGCGGAACACCAATATTGTCGTAAGTAAAATCTGTGAACAAAGGTGACGAGCCGTCAGCCCCTTTGCTACTGATGTGGCACGCAGCACAATTACCTTTGGTGGGATTATTGAACAAGGCTAAGCCACGCAACTCAGCATCCTCAAATTTGACGGTACCGGCCAAAAATTGATCGTACTTAGAATCATAAGGATGAAAATCTTTATCCTCTTTTTGATATTGCTGCAATGCGAATGTGATGCGATCAAACGCCGTATCTGCATCATCCAAAACAGCAGCACCAAACACTTGCCGGAATTGTTCTGCATAGCTTGCGCGCTTCAGACTTGCCAGCACATCTGCTTTGCTAGCATTCGCCATTTCATGCGCAGCCAGCAGCGGGCGTTGTGCCTGGATTGCCAGCGTCAGCGCCCTGCCATCACGATTAAAACCACCCGTCGGCGTGCCATCTGCGGCGAAGAAAAAAGTCGGCGTCAGATTCAGATAACGCAAAGAAGGCGCGGCACGAAAACCCGGCACGTCTAAATTTTTCCCGCCTAACTGTACTGACAAATCATTGGTTTGCGCATGAGCATTATCAGGATTATGGCAAGACGCGCAAGCTAATTTGCCTGATGCTGACAAGCTGGCATCTCTAAAAATCTTTGCGCCCAGCGCCGCTTGCGGACTCAGATCTGCATCCGCATCAGAAGGGGCAACGGCACCACTGGCAACCGCAGAACTAGCGCTGCCGCCAGAACCGCCACCACAAGAGCTGATCATGGTCACCAGACAAATTGATAAGGCGATCTTGGTAGCAATCTTGGTAGCAATCTTTGAAGTAATCGTCGAAACCGTAAGACGGTTGCATCCGGCAAATCGAGACATAAACGTTTTCTTCAGCATGTGATGGATGCCAATTTTTTCTTGCTGCATGTTATTTTTATTCCTTCGGGATCAGACTGATGAGAGCACATCGGGTTGTTACTGCTGTGCTTTTATAGTTATTTAGGCACACATCAAAAATTACTTAATCACATGCAAATTAGTAAAAATTCATCTGATTAAAATAACAAATCATTACGAAAATCTACGAATGCAAATGAGAATGATTGTAATTATACTTATCCGATTTGTAGCTAAGCAAGGTAAGTGTAAGCAAATGTAATTTTAAAAAACCGGAATAAAACAAGGCTGGCAATCAGATTGCAGCGGTCGCCGCAACATGCACAAGCTCGCACGAGAAATCTGAATATTCTAAAGAACAGCTAAGCATAAATACATACTCCCGCAGTGTATATATTAGATGCCCATATGATTATTGGTCATTAAGCTATTTTTATAAATAAATGATGGGAGTATATTTAAACAGATAGTAATCAGATTTAAGTCGACTATGGCAAAAAGCATTACGTAAGGTCTGATCGGATCTTATGCAAATTGCCAATCTGATTAAAAGTTAGCTGAAGATAAAGTAAGTTCTAGCTCAATAAACATCGGGTCAGCTTGTCAACACGATGCAAAATAGAGACGATTACACTCTATCTAGTACCGCACTAACTGGTCTACGTATCGAGTAAGGTAGCAATGAGCCACGGCCAAAACGCACAACCAGATCGGGGCGCGCATTCCCCAATCCCAACGCAGTGGCAAAGTGCGGCCGAATCGTTCCTACTTCAACTGGTTGATTCAGCATGGCATTACGAATACCCAGTGCGGTCGCTTGCAGTGCGAACCGTTGATAACAACGACCAACCTCAACCCAGTGTTCCGGATCACTGACGTCAGAAAAAAATATTGCCAGGCCAGACGAGTTGCGGATTTGCCTGATATTGCGCTCATTCTCAGATCGGAGCGTGAAAAACCAATTCATCATTTGGCCCCCTAACCACTCTGGCATCGCTGGGTTACCAGATGCTGCCGCATACAATCCATCGCCAGTCCTATCCGCCTGCTGCGGACTAAAACGAATCCAGCTTTTTAATTCTTTGACGAATGCAGCATTATTCATCTGCGCCGTATTTCCAGCGACGACATACTCCAGCACTTTCTCTGCCATACGATGCTCAGTAATAAGCATGAGATGAATGCCACCGCCATGATTGCTAGAGCCCGCCAGTTCAAGCAAACGTAATTCTTCATTGGACAGCGGCCGGTTATCGTAGTCGCCTCGGGTAGATTGACGCACCGGAATGGCTGCCGCAAAGCTGGACGACTGCGCTCGAGTTGGCTCTAACGAAATAGCAATGGCGCCAGCCCCGACAGAGTCAAAGCGCGGTTCAGCCCAAAGACCATTTGCCAATGCGGCATGCACCAAGTTCTCAGCGGCGCAACCTAATGAAATAAACAAATGATGATCATCTGGATCAACGACAGGACAGCGCCGCGTCAAATCCGGCATAATCGAGACCAATTTCGGCTGCAACTGAAATTGCCAGCATTGGGTATTATGACTCGATGGCGCCAGAGTCGAGTAACGCACCAGTTCGCGTAGCAGCGAGGAATAATAGCCGCCATCCCCAACTGGCTGATCAGACATCGGCGACCTTAGGTCACGCAAGAGTTGTTCGTGATGGATATCGGAGGAGCACGAGCTCAACACAGGCGAAGCCACTGCAAGAGCGCTCACATCTCTCAAAAAATCTCTTCGTTTCATGATGTTCGCCTCGACTGAGCTGATTAAACTAAAACGCTCAATCTAGCAGGTGCGGCTTGTACAGATCGGTGCGACAGCACGCTTAGGCTCGCTTAGAGAGATTTAGCAATCGTCACTGGATTAGATGAATCAATGCGACTAGCTTGCTCAGTGCTCAGTACTCACTGCTCACTGCTTGCACTATCACCCGAGGCTAGCGACCTTTCCAGACCGTTTTCCCAATGTCCAATAAAACACCCCATGCTGTGATGCCAAGTTTGTGCTGGACGTACAGCCGGCCTGCAAAACTTTTGCAATGGCTCTTAGGTGAAGTTTGTGAGGATCGTCTATCCATCGAAGATGAATCTGAATCAATATACTCTCTGCGGGTATATTTTACACACCCATATAATCATTGGACACTAGGGTATATTTCTTACATCTTAAGTGGGAGTATATGGTTTTAGTCAGTAATCTAAGATTACTTTAGCATAAACCCAAATGACATCTCAGCCTCAAGCAAAAGTAGCGACGATGTTGTGGGGCACATGTACCCCGCCAGTGTAGCCAAAGAATTTTTTTGCTTTTAGTGCAACATCCAGACTGGGTATATTTCATCCGAACAAGGAAAAATACAATCTACAGTCGTAATGTCACTCGCCAACTAAGTTCTAGTACACAGAACAATATCCTCGCCGACTACATCTCCGATCTGATATTTTGAATCTGCCCTGACCAAAAAAATAGCTTCTGATATTGCAACAGAACCCCAATTTAATCCTCTTCCAGCTCAGGCAAAATCAGACGGCCGGTGCGGTAGTCATACTCGTACACTTCACCATAACGTCCCCATTCAATCGCGATTTCTAGTACCCGCTTGGCTTCGTCGGCTTCTAAAAATTCTGCCAGTAATTCTAGGAAAGGTTCTTCCGGTAAGCTGCCGTTCGGATCGATTTCTAAATTGCCGCGGATGTTGGCGGCGAGTGGTACGTGGGTTAATAATTGATGTCCGAAGAGTTCTTGCTTTAAGGCCTGATCGGCATCGACATACCGTTGTCCCAATGGCGTCAGGATGATGTCGCCTTTTTCGATGATTGCCAGACCCAATAGGCCTAGTGCCTCGTACGTTGGGAATAATTCTTCATCTGACAATTCAGATTCTTCTGCCAGTTGCGGCAAATCGGCACGACCGTTGAACGGTGCATCGGCCAGTAAGTCGAGTACGCCTTCGATCCGGCTGACGTCGGTATCTGGCAAACGGTAGCCAAGATGCTCTGGCGAAGGACGACCAGAGACGGTTTCAGGTGTATGGCGCATAGTCATAAGGCCATATACCTCGTCAATCAAAGCCCTCACCTCGGCAGACTCCACATTGCGTGGACGCGGCAAATCAATTTTGATTTCACAACGCACGCTGCCTGGGTCGCTGGACAAAATAATGATGCGATCTGCCATCATCACGGCTTCTTCAATATTGTGCGAAACAATCAGAATGCCTTTGGTTGGAATACGGCTTTCCTCCCATAGCTCCAGCATATCGTTACGTAAGGTTTCGCCAGTTAAAACGTCCAACGCAGAGAAGGCTTCGTCCATCAGTAGTACATCTGGATTCGTCACCAGTGCGCGGGCGATACCTACACGTTGCTTCATACCGCCAGAAAGTTCGCGTGGTAAAGCGCCGCCAAAACCAGCCAGACCGATCATCTCTAAAACGGCATCGGCTCGCTCTTCCCGTTCTTTGACCGGAACTCCTTGCGCCTCTAAACCCAGCTCGACATTTTGCTGCACGGTTAACCAAGGGAATAGCGCGAATGATTGAAACACCATGGCAACGCCCGCGACCGGACCATAAATCGGTTTGTCGCGGTAAGCAACCTTGCCTTTGTCAGCAGGGATCAAGCCTGCCATGATGCGCAATAAAGTAGATTTACCAGAGCCGGATTTACCCAGCAAGGCGACGATCTCGCCTTCTTTTAGCTGGAAATCGACCTTATCTAAAATTAAGCGGGCAGTACCATCGGCTGCACGAAAGGATTTGGCTACGGCGTTTAAATCAATTAATAATTTTTGAGTCATCATTTATCCTCTTCACACTGATGCTAAAAGCAGTTTTGACTGCATATCAATGCGCTAAATTCTAGTGGCTGCGATCTTCAGCGAGCAAATACAGTTTGCGCCAGAAAAACCGATTCAATAACATGACGAAAACGCACATCACGCCAATCGCCAGCGCGTTGCGATGAAAATCTCCTGCTTCGGTCATTTGCTTGATGTAACTACCCAGACCATCAGCAATCAAAGTCGTTTTACCCCAGGTTACATATTCAGCTACGATACTGGCATTCCAGGAGCCGCCGCTGGCCGTAATTGCACCAGTGATGTAGCTAGGGAAAATGGCGGGCAAATACACGCGCTTCCACTTTAGCCAGCCTTTTAAACCTAGATTATCTGCGGCCAGGCGCAACTCGTTCGGAATCGCAGAAGCACCGGCAATCACGTTAAATAAGATGTACCACTGAGTACCAAACACCATCAGCGGACTGAGCCAGATATTCGGTGTGAGTTCAAAACGTACCATCATAAAAACGACGATAGGGAATAAAAAATTCACCGGAAACGCGGCTAAAAATTGCGCCACGGCCTGCACTCGTTGTGAGTATTGCGGGCGCAAACCTATCCATACTGCAATCGGCACCCAAACCACTGAAGCAAGTCCAATTAATAACATGACGCGGGTTAGGGTGATAAACCCCAGAAAAACTACATGCGCAACCTCACCCCAGCCAACTTCGGTATGTATATATACCAGCAAACTAATAGCTGCAATGGCAGAACCGAGCACCAGAAAAACATCCCATGCCCGAGACCAAAGCGGATGCGGCTCACGCACAATTGCCTGTGGCGATGTACCGTCGTAAGTTACGCTGAACCAGCCCAACGCGCGGCTTAACCATTGCCAAAAACTTTCAGTCCATTCGCGGAACCAATGACTATTGCGCATCCAGTCCAGCAACCAGGATTGCTGCGCAGATTCGCCCTGACTTTCTTCAAAACGGAATTTATCTGCCCATGCCAATAAGGGTCGGAAGAATAGTTGGTCGTAGAGCAAAATACCGGTCAACATGGCAGCAATCGCATAGGCAATTGCCATGCCGTTTTTAGATTCAATCGCTACTGCAATATACGAGCCCATACCCGGCAATTTAATATCTTGCCCAGCGACAGAAATCGCCTCGGCAGCAACTAGCAGAAACCAGCCACCTGACATCGACATCATCATGTTCCACAACAAACCTGGCATCGCAAATGGCAGTTCTAAGCGCCAGAACCGCTGCCAGCTAGACAATCTGAAGATACGTGCGGCTTCACTCAATTCTGGCGGCACAGTGCGCACCGATTGATACAGACTAAAAGTCATATTCCAGGCTTGCGAGGTAAAGATCGCAAAAATCGCTGCGCACTCAACGCCCAACAAATCACCGGAAAAAAGCGCAATAAACGGGGAAATCGTAATTGCCTGAAAACCCAGAATTGGCAGCGATTGCAAAATATCCAGCAATGGGATCATGACTTTTTCTGCCGCTGCATATTTGACGGCAATCGCGACAAAAGCAAAGCTGAACAACAAAGCAAAAGCCAGAGCCGTAAACATACGCAAAATTGTGCGCAATAAGTAATAAGGCAAGTAACTTGGATCAAGCGAGATCTCTAAAATCTCGCCGACCACAAAGGGACGACTCATCTGCATTGCGGCAAAGGCAAATGCAACGATCAGTAATAAAACCAATGGCAATAAAGCCCAATCCCAGCGATTAGGCCCTTTGTTAGGATCGCTTAAAGACCCTTTGATAACGCTCGTGAGTACAGAGCGTTTTTGCGGATTAAAAAGTTCGAACAAACTACCTCCCTGACCAGCTACGCATAGGTCATGACTAAAAACAGCACATGCCAGGCAAACTAAGCTACTGAACTTGGGTATCTGTCAGGCAGAGTACAAGCTTCCGGTGCTAAGCCGCTACGCCAAATTAAGCATGCGTTGAGTACGTTGTTAAGTACGTTAGTGGGGGTAAGTAAGGATGTGCAGCATGCAGATGTTGCAGGCTATTTTTGACATCACTACTTGCCATTATCTGGCAAAGTAGCGACAGGAGTTCTGAGGTTACAGTGCCAAGGTGTGGTCGATATAAGATCGACTACTATAACTATCCACAGAAAAACTCCAATAAGACGAAGCGCGAAGTTTACCACGATAGAACAAGGCTTGGCAACCCGGTTTTAGCAGTTAATTTACGCCGATAAAGCACCACGGAAGTACGCTCATTTTGCCGCTTGTTTGTTACTACTCAGTGACCATACTTTGACCATACTTTAACTCAACTTTGACCAAATTTTTAACGACGTTTTGGTGGAATTAATAAGGCAATCGACCAACAATTCAGTGATACTTTTTTATATGCTCTTTTAAAATTTCAGCAATTTCTTTTTGTTCGTATTTCAGCGCAAAATCCAGTGCGGTCAAACCTAGTTGATTTTTTACAGTAGCGTCCGCGCCCTCGTCCAATAGCAAAGTAATTGCTTCTGATTTGCCAGAACGTACCGCCATCATCAACGGCGTGGTTTTATTGGGCGATTCTGTGTCGATGTATGCTGAATGCTCTAGCAGTAGAGAGATGATTTCCAGATTGCCTTTTGCAGCGGCATAATGCAGCGCCGTCCAGCCGGGCTGGTTGATCTGCGCGTCGGCGGCGATCAGTTTTTTTACTGCCTCGATGTTATCCTCATAGCTGGCGATCATCAGTGCGGTATCACCGTTGTTTGCTCTAGCCTCGATTTTTATCTCTGGCTGCGCCATTAGTAGATTAAACACTTTGTCGGAATGTTCACGCAGAGCGAGCATTAATATAGTCTCGCCTCTGCCTGGCTCTACCGAGTTTGGGTCGATGCCTTTAACTAGCAGGTCTTGAACCACTTCAACATAATCAAATTTGACGGCGGTGATCAGATCGTCGTAAGACCCTGCATGTGCTGAAGTAGGCAAAAACAGATTGGTAACTAACAGCAGTATGGACAGCATCCAAAGTGCAGTGCGGCGTTGGCTAAAAACTGGCACTAATCTTAGCTTGCCTTCTAAATCAGTAGCTCTGAAGTTAGTTTCTAAATTGATCCGGAATTGATTTTGCATCTTATTGCGCTAGATTGAATAATTTAAAAAAATTCTCAGTCGTCGCTTCTTGCACCTGTTTGACTGAAATCCCTTTTAAGTCAGCTAAAAATTCACCCACATGGCGCACAAAACCAGGTTCATTCATTTTGCCTCGATGCGGCGTGGGTGCCAGATAAGGTGAATCGGTTTCGATCAAAATGCGTTCTAAAGGCAAAGCACGTGCAACCGCTTGTAGATCTTTGGCACTCTTAAAAGTCAGGATACCGGAGAAAGAAATATAAAAATCCATTTCAATCGCCGCCAGCGCAACTTCTAAAGACTCGGTAAAGCAATGCATCACACCACCAACGCCACCTTGGGCAATGCCAGCGCCCTCTTCTTGCATAATACGGATGGTGTCTTCTGAGGCAGATCGGGTGTGGATAATCAACGGCTTGCGACTGAGCCTAGAGGCACGGATATGCTGCCGGAACCGCTCGCGCTGCCATTCCAGATCACCTGTCAGCCGGAAATAATCCAGGCCGGTCTCGCCTATGGCAATAATTTTTGGATGCTGTGACAAGTGCACGAGTTGCTCTGCACTCGGCTCCTCGGTGTCTTCATAATCTGGATGGACGCCCACCGACGCGTAGATATTTGGATATGCTTCTGCCAGTGCCAATACCTGCGGAAAATGCGGCAAATCAACCGACACGCACAGGGCATGCGTAACACCGTTCTCCTCCATTTTCGACATAATTTCTGGCATGCGTATCGCCAGTTCAGGGAAATTAATATGGCAATGAGAGTCGATATACATAAGATAAAAAAGCAAATGAAGGGGATGACATAGGATAGCCTAATTTTTAAGCAAGAGCTTTGCTTTCAACTCAGATTCCTCATTGGAATAATGGATTGAGAGAATAAATTACTCCCACCCCGTATATATTAGGTGTCCAAGTAAAGTCTGGACAACAAAGCGATTTTACTAAAAATAATGGGGAGTATATTTAAATCTGTGCAAAACTAGGTCTGAATTTGTCAGGAAAAATCAATGTTATCAGACGCGGAAGCCTGATCAAACCTGTAAGACAAATCAGCGGCCAGAGCGGTGCTTATCCATCACCGCCATCACCGCATTGGAGGACAATTCGGCTGTATCACGTAATAGCGTGTGATGCATGTCGGTAAAACGCTGCTGAAGTGAGTCACGCAATGACGTATCGTTTAATTGCTTCCACAAAGCCTCTGCTAAAGCTTCTGGCGTTGCGGCACTTTGCAAAAATTCAGGTACGACAAATTCACGCTCAAGAATATTCGGCAAACCTATCCATGGCTGATACCCCATGTGCCGCATGATTTGCCATGATGCTTCCATCATTTTATAAGCGATCACCATTGGTTTTTTAAATAAAGCGACCTCTAGCGACGCGGTACCTGAGGCGACTAATACAACGTCCGCAGCAGCAATTGCCGTATGTGATCGGCCATCGATCAGCAACACGGGTACACCTTCTAACTTGGCTTGTACCACTAGTTTGATGTAGTAACTGCGTTGTTTGGAGCCAGCCATCGGCACCACGATTTGCAACTGAGGATCGCGCGCACATAAGATTTTTGCAGCACTGATAAACGTCGCCGTGTTGTACTTAATTTCTGACATCCGGCTGCCAGGTAACACCGTCAAGATTCTTGCATCCGCGGGAAAGCCCAGTTCTTCCCGCGCAGCTGCAGTGTCGATTTCTAGCGGGATCACTTGCGCTAAAGGATGGCCGACATAGGTGACCGGAATACCGGCATCGCGGTAAATTTTTTCCTCAAACGGAAAGACGACCAGCATATGCGAGACGGCTTCAGCAATTTTTTTGATACGTCCGCCACGCCACGCCCAGATCGACGGGCTGATGTAATGCATGGTCGGTATACCAGCTCGCTTGAGCTGGATTTCTAAATCCAGGTTGAAGTCTGGAGCGTCAACGCCGATAAATACGTCAGGCTTTTCTACAAGCAAACGCTCACGCAATTGTTTACGAATCCCACTGATCTCTCGGTAATGCGCTAATACTTCAAACAAGCCACGTACTGCCAGTTTATCCATTGGCCAGTCGTTGATAAAACCGTACTCAGCCATCCTTGGCCCGCCAATCCCATGCATTACGGCATCAGGTAATTGTTTTCTGAGGCCGGACAACATACGATTAGCCAGCATGTCGCCAGAGGTTTCACCAGCGACCATAGCAATGACGGAATTGTTTGACAAGAGTAGTCCAATACAAAAAGTACACAAACACAGTGAAGTAAATGGAGCTTGATTTAAGCCTAGTTGAAGCTCGTTCAAAACTCATCTAAAGTTTATTGGGCTACCGCATACCGCTAAAATTAACGCACAATGCCGCGTGTGGTGGTATCAAGAAACTGGCGCATTTGCTGGACGTGCTGCGCTTCGCTGTCAGGCAAGTCGGCAATCTCTTGATCCAAAGCAGATTTCGCCTCGTCTAATGTCAAACCTGACTTGTAGATAGTTTTGTAGGCTTGGCGCAAAGCAGAGATTTGGGCACGATCAAACCCACGTCGTTTCAAGCCTTCAATATTGATGCCATGCGCCTGAGCGGGGTTGCCAGACAAAAGCACGAAAGGAGGTACGTCTTGCGTCAGGCTGGTATTCATCCCGACAAAAGCATGCGGGCCGATTTGGGTAAATTGATGTACCGCCGCAAAGCCGCTTAAAATTACCCAGTCGCCAATCTGGACATGACCGGCTAATGCCGCATTGTTGGAGAAGATCGTACGATTGCCAACCTGGCAGTCATGCGCAATATGCACATAGGCTAAAAACCAGTTATCGCTACCAATACGGGTCAGGCCTTTATCTTGCACGGTACCGCAATTGAAGGTACAAAATTCACGGATCAAGTTACGATCACCAATTTCTAAACGCGTCGCTTCACCAGCATATTTTTTGTCCTGTGCAGGGCCGCCTATGGATGAAAACGGATGAAACTGGTTGTCGCAACCAATGCTGGTGTGGCCATCAATCACCACATGCGATGCAATTTTTGTCCCGGCACCGATCGAGACATTGGGTCCTATAACCGAATACGGACCCACCTCAACCGAGCTGTCCAATGAGGCTTTAGGATCAATCAGTGCTGTTGGATGGATCGCCATGATTTACACCGTCGTAGGAGTGTCAGTGGTTGAGCGTAAGGTACACATTAATTCGCCCTCTACAGCAAGTTGGCCATCAACGGTCGCTTTGGCTTTGTATTTCCAGATACCTCGGGTAATACGCAAAATTTCTACTTCAATTCTTAATTGATCACCAGGCTCTACAGGTCGTTTAAAGCGTGCGCCATCAATGCCTAAAAAGTAGACTATTGTATTTTCATCCGGTTTTTGATCCATCGTCAGGAAAGACAAAATCGCGGCAGTTTGTGCCATTGCTTCTATCATCAAAACACCGGGCATAACTGGCTTATTCGGAAAATGGCCATTGAAAAACTCTTCATTTGCGGTCACATTTTTGATCGCTGTAATACGCTTACCGCTTTCCCAATCCAAAACGCGATCTACTAACAACATAGGGTAACGATGTGGAAGATATTGCTTGATTTGATTGATATCGAGACTGTTCATGATGATTTTTCTGTAAGCGATTTAATGGTTTTTTCTAATTGTCGGATTTTGTCGCGCATGCTGTTTAAATTACGAACAATCGAGGCAGTTTTTTCCCAATCTGCATTTTTTGCTAATGGATAAAAACCTGTATATTGACCCGGTTCTAAAATGGAACGGGTGACCATGCTACCCGACGAAATATGTACGTTATCAACGATATTTAAATGCCCTAACACCATGGCGGCACCGCCAAATGTGCAATGCTTTCCAATTTTGGCACTACCTGCAACCCCGACGCAGCCAGCCATTGCCGTATGCGCTCCGATGTGACAGTTATGCCCAATTTGAATTTGGTTATCCAACTTAACGCCCTCTTCGATGATGGTATCTGCGAGTGCACCGCGATCAATACTGGTATTCGCACCAATTTCCACATCATCACCGATCAACACACGCCCGGTTTGCGGAATCTTAATCCAGTAGCCACGCTCATTTGCAAAGCCAAATCCATCAGCACCAATCACCGCACCCGAATGAATAATCACGCGTTGACCGATACTACAATAGTCGTAAATCGTGACATTAGGATGAACTCGTGTATTGGCATCAAGGTTTACACCTCGCCCGATAAAACAACCCGCGCCGATAACGACGTTTTCAGCAATCACGGCCTCGGCTTCAACCGTAGCATGTGCACCAATAGAGGCGCTGGGAGCGATGACTGCATGTGGACTGACGAAGGCAGTTGGATGTACGCCTTTGTCAGCAGGAATAGCTTGTAAGGCAGCAAAATGTTGGGCTACCCGGGCAAAGTAGACATAAGGATTATCAACGATAATGCAAATACCAAGATATAAATCACCGAGAGCAGCATGATCTGTCGCAGACAGGATCAATGCAGCAGCGCGTGTCTGCGATACTTGTGAACGTAATTTAGAGTTGGATAAAAAGCTGAGTTGGCTAGAACCGGCGTCACTCAAAGGAGCGATGCCAGTGACATCAACATCTGGAGAGCCAATTAATTGACCACCGAAGCGATCGACCAATTCCCCCAGCCGAATGCTTATGGTGGTCATATTTTATTTGGACAGGGCTTTGAGAACCTTGTCTGTGATATCAACGCGTGGATTAAAGTAGACAGCATCTTGCAAGACGATATCGTATTTTTCAGCTTCGGCAATTTGCTTCACGGCTTTTACGGCGCGATCTACTAAAGCAGCGATTTCTTCATTCTTACGCTGATTCAGGTCTTCGCTAAAAATACGTTGTTTGCGTTTGAAATCCTGATCCAGATCCGTTAACTCGCGCTGACGTTTAATTCGCTCAGACTCAGAAATAACGGGAGCATCTTTTTCAAGCTTTTCTGCCATTGCTTTAATTTTAAGGCCCAAATCATCAACTTCTTTGCCGCGCTTAGAAAACTCTTGTTTAATTTTTTCTTCGGCAGCTTTGGCTGGACCAGACTCACGCATAACACGTTGAGAATCAAAAATAGCGACTCTGGAATCCTGTGCATGGACTTGAGCAACGCTGACAAAACAGGCCGCACAAACCATCAGGCTTTGCAACAATTTGGACGGGGTAGTAAGTTGACTCAAAATATTCTCCGAAAAACACTCTCAAATACAAACTCAAACAAGTTAAAACTTAGCAGACCGTTTGTTTAAAATCCAGCACCCAATTGAAATTGGAAAGCTTGTTTTTTATCTTCTGGTTTTGCATTCAATGCTTTACCAATACTCAACTTCAAAGGACCTACAGGTGAAATCCAGCTAATCCCCATACCAGCAGAGTATCGCATATCACTGATACGTATTTTTTGACCTTCATCAAAGACGTTACCACCATCCAGGAAAGTAAACCATCTTAACGACTTATCAGCACCCGGGAATGGCAATTGTAGCTCTATATTACCGAACAACCTGGAAGCGCCACCCAAAGCATCATTATTTGAATCTCGACTTCCCAAAGAAGACGGTTCATAACCGCGGACAGAGCCAATACCGCCCGCATAAAAGTTCTTAAACAATGGATACGGGTTACCCCCAAGACCGTGACCATAATCAAACTCACCATTCATCGCCAACACAACTGAGCGATAAATAGGTTTGAAATATTGATGCTGATAAATTGCGCGATAATATTTGAAACTACCTATAGCAGCAACTTCCAAATTCGCACGTTGATAACGACCAATCGATGGTGTCAGAGCGCTATCTCGACTATCTCTCTGCCACGCCGCTGTTAATGGAAAAGCCGTAGTAACTGCGTTACCAACGCCATAGAGAGGATTAGAGATATCTTTAATGCCGTCACCGTACGTAGCGACGTATGTCAAATACCGCGATGGACTTTGTATGCCATCGAGAGGCGAAAAAGTCTGTACATCCGTGCGTTCAATACCCAAACCAAAGAATACGGTATCAACCTCAGAAAATGGCACACCAAACCGAACGTTACCGCCAGTTGTTTTAACTTTATAATCACCATAACTACCAATGATTGGTCTAGTTGTACGCAAGTAAAGATCAAAACTGCGACTTACGCCATCATCAGTGAAATAAGGATCGACATGAGTCACTGCAATAGTACGGTTTTGACGGCTTGTATTGACATCAAGCCCAATCGTATCACCACTACCAAACGCATTTGCTTGTTGAATTGAACCTGTTAAAGTCAATTTTTCTGCGCCGGAGTAACCTGCACCGAGCAAAATATTACCGGTCGGCTTCTCAGTGATCGTCAAATTCACATCAACTTGATCTGTACTAGTTGGCACTTCTGGCGTTTCTATATTGACGTCTTTAAAATATCCAAGACGATCAACCCTATCGCGAGAAATTTTGATTTTTTCACCGTCATACCAAGATCCTTCGAATTGACGGAATTCTCTACGAATTACCTCGTCTCTGGTTCGGGTGTTACCTGCAAGATTAATGCGGCGTACATAGACTCGCTTACCAGGATCGATAAAGATTGTGAACGCAACTTCTTTCTTTTCTTTATCAAGTTGCGGATTGGCATTAACGTTCGCAAAAGCGTAACCAAAGTTACCTATACGCTCAGAAATACGTTTGGTACTATCCGTTAATCTCGCAGCGTTATAAATGTCACCGCTCTTTAGGGATAACAAAGATTTCAGTTCGTCTTCACGACCGAAAACCTCACCTTCAAGCTTGACGTCAGATACTGTGTATTTGTCGCCTTCTATAATATTGATGGTGATGTAAATATTCTTTTTATCTGGGGTAATAGAAATTTGCGTGGAATCAATTTGCATTTCCAGATAACCGCGATTTTGATAAAAAGATCGCAGTGTTTCTATATCGCCAGACAATTTTTGTTTTGAGTATTGATCAGCCTTGGTGTACCAACTAAACCAACCAGGTGTTGAGAGCGCAAATAATTCACGTAATTCACTATCGGAGAACGCTTTATTACCTACTAAAGTAATCTGTGCAATGCGAGCGATATCACCTTCATTAACTGCAAAAGTAACATTTACCCGGTTACGCTCAATTGGCGTGATTGTTGTCGTAATCTGAACACCATACAAACCGCGCGATAAATATTGACGTTTCAGTTCTTGCTCTGCACGATCCACCGTCGCTTTATCGAAGATTTTTGCTTCACCAACACCAATATCTTTTAAGGCTTTAATCAAAGCATCTTTTTCAAACTCTTTGGTACCGGTGAACTCGACGCCAGCGATAGATGGACGCTCTTCAAGCAAAACAATTAAAACACCGTTTTGCACTTCGATTTGAACGTCTTTAAAGAAACCTGTCGCATACAAAGACTTGATTGCAGTAATACTCTTGGCATCATCAAATACTTCGCCAACTTTAACGGGAAGATAAGTAAATACAGTTCCTGCTTCGGTTCGCTGAATACCCTCTACACGGATATCTTTTACAGTGAATGGCTCAACGGCCAATGCACTTCCTGAACAAACGGCAAGAGCCGCTAATGCCAATATGTGGCGTCGTAATTTAGGCAAAGTATTTGGCAAAGTAAAGTGCTCGATATGTAATTTCATTGGGTGTTATTTAATCTCAAATTTCTACCGGAAAGATCGACAACCAGCAGCATAGTTTGCTTCAGCTGCGCATTATGACATTAGTCGTGAAATATCATTAAAAAAGGCAACTGCCATCAAAGCCATTAATAAAACTACGCCTGCGCGCTGTGCAATCTCACCGAAACGCTCTGACACAGCCCTTCCAGTCAAAACTTCCAGCGAATAATACAACAAATGCCCGCCATCCAACACAGGAATAGGGAGCAAATTCATGACGCCAAGACTAATACTGATTAAAGCAATAAAGCTAAGGTAACTGACGACACTGGTTCTGGAGGTCTGACCTGCATAATCAGCAATCGTAATGGGACCTGTAATATTCTTTAAAGAAATATCTCCAGTCACCATTTTCCCCAGCATTTTAAAATTCAAAATACTGGTATCCCAGGTTCTTTTTATGCCCTTGACCACTGAATCCAAAATAGTTGTTTCTACTTGCACCATCTCTGGTGCGAGCATCAATCCAACTTTAATTCTGCCAATAGTCTGATCCTTAATCACTTGCTGCTCAGGTGTGACATCAAGTTCGAAAGTTCGTTCGCCTCGCTTGACTAACAAATGCATCGCTTTATTTGGGGAAGCATTGACCAGTTCGGTAAATGCTAAGCCATCCAATAATGGTCTACCATCAACTTCAAGAATTTGGTCTTTCTCCTGCAAGCCAGCGCGCTTCGCAGCTCCATCGGGATCTACTGTGCCTAGTATTGCCGCCGGACGAGCAACAGAAAAACCCAATTGAGTCAAAAAATCGGCTTCCAGCTCTTTACTTGAGAGCTGGGATAAAGGGAGTTCAATCGTTACGTGATCAAGAATTTCCGGTTTATTTTGACTAACCCTAGCGACAACTAACTGCGCGTTACTTTTAGATAAACCTAATTGAAGCAACTTCCAGCGCACGTCAGACCAAGTTTGTACATTTTCATCATTTACGCTAGTGATCACGTCACCTTGACGCAAACCTGAGTGATAAGCCAATGAAGAACTTGAAGGTACGCGAATTTTACTACTGGGCTCGGCAACTCCATGCAAGTAAAGAACAGAAAACAAAGTAATTGCCAGCAAAAAATTAGCTATGGGACCTGCGGCAACAATGGCGATGCGCTTCCAAACTGACTGTCTGCAAAACTCCCTACTTAACTCATGCTCAGATAGCTTACTAACATCCTGCTCTCTGGCGTCAAGCATTTTGACGTAACCGCCCAAAGGTAAAATTGATAAAGCCCATTCAGTCTGGTCTTTACCAAAATTTTTTGAGTAAATAACTCGCCCCATACCCACAGAAAAACGTAAAACTTTAACACCGCAAAGTCTGGCGACAAAATAATGTCCAAGCTCGTGAATAATCACAAGAGTACCCAGCGCAAATGCAAAGGCTAGGACAGTTTGTAAAAAAGTTTGTATTTGAATCATGAAGCGAGCAAAGCCTGAGTAATTACTCGCGTTTCTTTATCGCACTCAAGAATGGATTCAATGTCATCCGCGCTAGATAATGCAATTTTGTCTAATACACGAGCAATAATTTGATCAATCATCCTGAAACCAATTTTGCCGTCCAAAAACGATTGGACAGCGACTTCATTACTTGCGTTCAATATAGTTGATGCAGTTTGGCCCGCTTTCAACGCAGCATAAGCCAGATCAAGACAAGGAAAACGCTTAAAGTCTGGCGCTTCGAAATGGAGTTTAGCGATTTTAACCAGATCAAGTGGTGCGACGCCAGATGCAATTCGTTCTGGGTAGGCTAGACCGTAAGCAATCGGTGTGCGCATATCCGGATTCCCCATCTGGGCAAGGACTGAGCCATCATTGTAGGAAACCATAGAGTGAATGACGCTCTGAGGATGTATCAAAACTTCAATTTGCTCTGCAGGCGTAGCAAATAACCAGTGCGCCTCAATTACCTCTAAGCCCTTATTCATCATGGTGGCGGAATCAATCGAAATCTTCCTGCCCATGACCCAGTTTGGATGCGCCACGGCCTCGTCAGGCGTTACATCGGATAAGGATTCTAAATTGCGATTTAAAAAAGGCCCCCCAGATGCGGTCAAGATAATCTTGCTGATTCCATATTCAGATGGATGTCGATTGTAATTATGCGGCAAGCATTGGAAGATCGCATTATGCTCGCTGTCTATGGGTAGTAAAGTAGCGCCGCTATCACGAACAGTATTGATAAATATCTGGCCAGACATGACTAAGGCTTCTTTGTTCGCAAGTAAAACTTTCTTACCCGCCCTAGCTGCAGCTAAGGATGCAGGCAAACCAGCAGCGCCGACAATTGCCGCCATTACCGTATCACAATCGACAGAGCTCGCCACATCACATAGGGCTTGTGAGCCATAACTGACTTCAGTCTTTAGATTCTTTCCAAGCAGTAGCCGCTGTAATTCAGAAGCCGCCTTAGCGGAACCAACCACTGCAATCTGCGGATTAAATTGCTCACATTGCAGCGCCAATTTTTCAACTTGACTATGTGCTGTTAAAGCAAATACCTGATAGCGATCTGGATGTCTGGCAACCACATCCAGAGTAGAAACCCCGATAGAACCGGTTGAACCTAAAATGCAGAGTTTTTGTATACTTGATACGCTCGTCGTCATACTTACTTCATCCATAAAACAATGATCGCAGCAATGGGTAATACGGGGATTAAGGCGTCAATCCTGTCAAGCACACCGCCATGACCCGGCAGTAAAGCACTGCTGTCTTTGAAACCTGCACGGCGTTTTAATGAGGATTCAAATAAATCGCCCACAACACTGGCGACAACCAACAGACTCATAATGCCAACAAAGCCCAAAATTCCAAACGAGATTAATACTTTGGAAGGAAAAGTACCAGAAAGCACGTCAACTTGGCTCGCAGAAAAACTAATCAGCAGTACAGCAATCCAGCCGCCTATCGCTCCCTCCCAAGACTTGCCGGGTGAAATACTTGGTGCCAGCTTATGTTTACCAAAAGCTTTTCCAGAAAAATAGGCTCCGATATCAGCAACCCAGACTATCGCCATGATAGATAACAAAAAAATCGGGGAGTAATTGAACAAACTGGTTATCGCGACAAAACAAGCAAAAATAGATGCGCTATACATACCACTAAATAGAGAGTTAGCAATTCCGTTATTACGAGCCGGAAGACCTCTGGCTAGCGAGGGAATAAATTTAACTACCCAAAATGCGGTAGACAAAGCAAACAGCATAGGTTGAGAAATAGCCGCATTACTAACAGTTAAGCCCGCAAATAAGCCCGCCCAAATAAGGGCAATAACAATAGGAGCCGGGTTCTGAAACAGACGTTGGTTTTCCCACATTGCGGCGCCCAAGAACAAGGTTGCGATGATCGTAAACGCAATAAAAGAACCCGAATAAAGAATCGGCAATAAAATTGCCAATAATAGCAATGCCGTAATGACACGAGTTTTAAGCATTAAATCGCCTGAGGGCTATGACGATGTTTGTCCTACCAATTGCGCACTGGTTCGGCCAAATCTTCGTTCTCTTGTTTGATAGGATGTGATGGCCGTATCTAGCGCTGCAGCATCAAAGTCAGGCCAGTAGGTCTCGGTAAAGTACAGCTCACTGTAGGCCAATTGCCACAGTAAAAAATTAGAAATTCTTGTTTCGCCGCCAGTACGGATAAAAAGATCTGGCTCGGGGGCATACGCCATAGACAAATAAGGCGCTAATTGATCCTCATCAATCGGCATACTAACTTGCCCCTCTTGTACCAATCGATTAAAGGCTTGCACTACATCCCAGCGGCCACCATAGTTAGCGCAGATGGTGACTGTGAGCCCGGCATTGTTCGCCGTCTTTGTCTCTGCTGCTTGTATCATTTTCTGCAATGGCGCATCAAAACGACTTAAATCACCGACAACCTTCAAGCGAATATCGTTGACGTGCATTTTTGCGACTTCTTTCTCAAGCGCAGTAACAAATAAGCGCATCAATAAAGAAACTTCATCTGCAGGCCGACGCCAGTTTTCAGAACTAAAGGCAAAAAGAGTCAGGTATTGCACACCCCTGATTGCACATGCCTCGACGATGACACGAACGGCGTCTACCCCTTTAGCATGTCCTGCAACACGTGGCAAAAAGCGCTTAGTAGCCCAACGCCCATTACCATCCATGATAATAGCTACATGCTTAGGCACATTATCGACAACGGGAACATCTTTTGTAGAGCTAATGTGAGTCATGAATATCCAGAATGAATTACTTCTTTTCTGCCTTGAGCAAAAAATTTAATTAAACGCCCAAGGCAAATAGGAGCAAGGAAATACCGGGGCAATCTATACCGTCAATACTTCTTTTTCTTTTTCAGCAAGCAGCTTGTCTACTTCACTAACAAACTTATCGGTCAGCTTCTGTATATCATCTTGAGCCCGACGCTCATCATCCTCAGAACACTCTTTATCCTTGAGAATTTTCTTGAGTGATTCGTTAGCATCACGGCGAATATTACGGATGGCGATTTTTCCATCTTCGCCCTCATTCTTAACTAACTTAACCATTTCTTTACGACGCTCTTCTGTCAACGCAGGGGTTGGTACTCGGATCATGTCACCTTGCGTGGACGGATTCAAACCTAAATCCGCATCACGAATCGCCTTCTCAACCGCAGAAATCATTTTCTTTTCCCAAGGTTGAACACCGATAGTACGGGCATCGATTAAGGTCACGTTCGCAACTTGTGTAATATGTGTTGCCGTACCATAGTAATCAACTTGAACATGATCAAGAATGCCGGTGTGCGCGCGGCCAGTACGGACTTTGGACAAATCCGCCTTCAGCGTCTCTATCGTTTTTTGCATTCTTTGTTCAGTATTTTTCTTTACATCTGCAACGGTCATGCCGCCCTCCTATACATCAACTTATCAATTCAGTAGTACGTCCGATAAAATTATACGTGCACCAAGGTGCCTTCGTCTGCTCCCATGATGACGTTTCTTAGCGCACCAGGTTTGACAATTGAGAACACTTTGATTGGTAATTTTTGATCTCTACATAACGCAAATGCAGTTGCGTCCATTACCTGCAAATGGCGTGAGATTGCTTCATCAAAAGAAATCGTAGTGTAACGTGTTGCAGTCGCATCTTTCTTTGGGTCGGCAGTATAAACGCCATCGACCTTGGTTGCTTTTAAAACGATCTCAGCACCAATTTCTGATCCTCTTAAAGCAGCGGCAGTATCTGTAGTAAAGAACGGATTACCTGTTCCAGCTGCAAATACAACAACTTTACCCTCCTCCAGATATTGCAATGCTTTAGGCCGGACGTAAGGCTCAACCACTTGATCGATCCCAATTGCTGACATAACCCTGGCAGTAATACCCGCCTGACGCATCGCATCCGCCAATGCAAGGGAATTCATTACAGTTGCAAGCATCCCCATATAATCCGCTGTGGCCCGATCCATACCTTGCGCACCGGGCGCCACACCGCGAAAAATATTGCCGCCTCCAATAACAATCGCCAATTCAACACCAAGCCTTGAGACTTCAGCGACATCAGCAACCATACGCTCAATTGTTGCGCGATTAATTCCGAAGGCATCATCTCCCATCAAGGCCTCACCAGAGAGCTTCAACAGGACACGTTTGTAAGCTGGCTTTGCGTTCGTTACGTTTGTCACGTTCTGGACTCCTTATGGATTTAGACGATTAATTTCTTACAGGCTAAAAGCTGAGAAACGAGCTGCATTAAATAGCTTCACTAAATGTAAATACTAGATAGTAATTTAATGCAAACTAGTGCACCTAATTAGCACACTGTATCTATACATTTAAAAAGCGGACAGTTTAAAAAAACGGGCCTTTCGGCCCGCATTCTTGCTTACGCCTGCTTTGCCGCTGCCACCTGAGCAGCTACTTCCGCAGCGAAATCATCTTGCTTTTTCTCAATGCCTTCACCAACCACATACATTGTGAAAGATTTGACGGAAGCATTTGCCGCCTTCAACATTTGCTCGACTGTTTGCTTGTCGTTCTTCACAAATGTTTGATTCAACAGCGAGACTTCTTTCAAAAACTTCTGAATCGAACCATCAACCATTTTAGCAACGATATCTGCTGGCTTACCAGACTCAGCTGCTTTCTGAGAGGCTACTGAACGTTCTTTCTCAATCAATTCAGCAGGAACTTGCTCAGAGGACAATGAAACTGGTTTCATTGCGGCAATGTGCATAGCAACATCTTTACCGACCTGATCATCAGCGGCATTAAAGTCAACTACAACACCGATACGAGTACCGTGCAAGTAAGCTGCTAATTTAGATTCAGTATCAAAACGTACAAAACGGCGAATTGACATGTTTTCGCCGATTTTCCCGATCAGTGCAGCGCGCACTGACTCTACTGTGCCGCCTTCCAGTGGCAAAGCTGATAAAGCTGCTACGTCAGCAGGGTTATGCTCTGCAACCAACTTCGCACAATTGTTTACTAACGCCAAAAAGTCATCGTTCTTGGTAACAAAGTCAGTTTCGCAATTAACTTCAATCATTGCGCCAACATTACCAGTTAAGTAACTAGCTACTACGCCTTCTGCAGTAATACGGGATGCCGCTTTCGATGCTTTGCCACCAAGTTTAATACGGAGCAATTCTTCTGCGCGATCCATATTACCTTCGGCTTCAGTCAAAGCTTTTTTGCACTCCATCATCGGCGCATCTGTCTTTGCGCGCAATTCACCTACCATCGCTGCTGTAATCGCTGCCATGTTTTTCTCCTAAATTGATAGTGCCATCTATTGATAAGCACCAACATCAAAATTTATTTAAAAAAAGGGGCGAACGACTGTTGCCCCTTTACCATCACCTTACTTGCGAACTCAGTTCGTAGCTTTTAAGCAATTAAGCTTGATCTGCCACTTCGACGAATTCATCAGCACTTGGCTTAACGGCTTCCAACACTTCGTTGACAGCATTAGCACGGCCTTCGAGAATTGCATCAGCAACGCCGCGAGCGTACAAAGCGATTGCCTTGGAGGAGTCATCGTTACCTGGAATGATGTAAGTAACACCTTCAGGAGAGTGATTAGTATCAACTACGCCGATAACTGGGATACCCAATTTAGCAGCTTCAGTGATAGCGCCTTTATGATAGCCAACGTCAACTACGAAAATTGCGTCAGGAATACCACCCATATCCTTGATACCGCCGATTGCTTTTTGCAATTTAACGATTTCACGCTGGAACATCAACGCTTCTTTTTTACTCAACTTTTCTACGGAACCATCTTCTACAGAAGCTTCCATATCTTTCAAACGTTTGATCGATGTTTTGACTGTTTTGAAGTTAGTCAACATACCACCCAACCAACGCTGGTCAACGAAAGGCATACCAGCGCGTTGCGCTTCTGCTGCCATGATGTCGCGTGCTTGACGTTTTGTACCAACCAACAAAATTGTGCCGCGATTTGCTGATAATTGACGGATGTATTGCATCGCCTCTTGATACATACCCAGAGTTTTTTCCAGGTTGACGATATGAATTTTATTGCGATGACCGAAGATGAACGGTGCCATTTTTGGATTCCAAAAACGGGTTTGGTGACCAAAATGGACGCCAGCTTCCAGCATTTCGCGCATTGTTACAGACATGTTAACTCCAGGGTTAGGTCTTGAATCCAGTCAGTGATCTGGGAAATATTATGTAATTCCAGACACCCTTGTTGATCAGATTCGTGCATTAATAAATAATTTTTCAATCAACTTTTCACGGCCGATTTGTAGTTTTTCTTTAGCTTGGTGATGCATTTTTCCAAACTAGCCTTCTATTCTACTACGAAATGAGCCCTAAATTCAAGCGCGCAATGATCGGCCAGCGAACGGCTCTTGCCTCGACTATAATTAGAGCTTACTTATATTCATCTTATTTGGCTCAGCATGACATCTATCTCAATTAAAACACCGGAAGATATCGCAGGAATGCGTATAGCAGGCCGACTTGGCTCGGAAGTACTGGATTACATTACGCCATTCGTCAAAGTAGGCGTAACTACGGGTGAATTAGACAGATTGTGTCATGAATACATGGCCAATGTCCAAGGTACCATCCCGGCTCCATTAAACTATTGCCCACCTGGCTACACGCCTTACCCAAAGGCGATTTGCACTTCGGTCAACGACGTAATTTGCCATGGAATTCCTGGGGATAAAATATTAAAAAGTGGCGATGTTGTCAATTTAGACATTACTGTGATCAAAGATGGCTACCACGGGGATAATAGCCGTATGTTCTTGGTTGGTGAGCCATCGATTTTGGCAAAACGTCTTAATGAGATCACATACGAATGCATGTGGTTAGGTATTTCCAAAGTAAAACCGGGTAATCATTTGGGCGATATCGGCCATATCATTCAACAACACGCAGAAAAAGCTGGCTATAGCGTGGTTCGTGAATTTTGCGGTCACGGCATCGGCAAAGTTTTCCATGAAGAACCACAAGTACTTCATTACGGGCGTCCTGGCACATTAGAGAAATTAGTGCCTGGCATGATATTCACTATAGAACCGATGATTAATGCTGGTCGTCGTGATATTCGTGAAATGGGTGACGGCTGGACCATTAAAACAAAAGACCGCAGCTTGTCTGCACAGTGGGAACACACAATTCTGGTCACAGAAACAGGTTATGAAGTATTGACCTTATCTGCGGGATCACCTCCGCCTCCGGCATTTATTTTGGCCGGCTCGACGCAAAACCTGCCAGCATAATGACGGCCGCTGTTGCAAACATTTCCGCATTAGAGTTCAAAGAAGAACTCAAAGCAGCGCAACAGTTGGTCATCGCTGCATTCACAGAAAATCACAAAGCGGAACAATTACTGCACGACTTGTGCCGCAATGTTGATAACGTTTTAATCAAAATTTGGAAAAAATTTAACTTCCCGACCAGCACCGCGCTGGTCGCAGTTGGTGGTTATGGGCGAGGAGAATTATTCCCCTATTCTGATGTAGACGTGATGATTCTACTGTCTGCACAGCCAGATAGTCTGACGCGTGCAAAGCTGGAACAATTAGTGCAGATTTTTTGGGATATCGGACTCGATATTGGCCATAGTATACGCACCGTTGACGAATGCATGCAAGAAGCAAAAGTAGACCTTACCGTTAAAACTTGTTTGCTGGAAGCGCGCTTAGTTACTGGCAGCCGTAAGTTATTCCGTGAACTACAAGCAGCCTATCTTGCTGATATAAACCCACAGCAGTTTTTCCAGGAAAAACTACTGGAAATGCGTCAGCGGCATGTCAAGTATGAAGATACTGCCTACAGCCTAGAACCAAACTGCAAAGAGAGCCCTGGGGGACTAAGAGACCTGCAGGTGATTTTATGGGTCGCTAAAGCTGCTAACTTAGGCAACTCATGGCGGGAACTCGCTGATCGTGGCTTAATTACGCCGACCGAAGCACACCAACTTAAGCGCAATGAGCGCGCCTTCAAAGATATTCGCATAAGGCTGCATATTCACGCAGGTCGACGCGAAGATAGGCTGATATTTGATGTGCAAACAGCGATTGCTGAGACTTTTGGATTTAAGACTACTGATTCGCGCAGAGCCAGTGAACACTTAATGCAGCGCTACTATTGGGCAGCAAAAACCGTCACGCAACTCAATATGATCTTGCTGCAAAATATTGAAGCCAGCTTGTTTCCTCAACCGTCCGTCCCACGCCCAATCAATCTGCGTTTTAATGAAGTAAACGGCTTTATTGAGATGGCTCGGGATGAGCTTTTTCAGTCAACACCGTCTGCGATACTAGAAGTATTTCTGCTGCTGGTGCAACACCCTGAATTGAAAGGGATGACCGCACGCACCATGCGCGCCTTGTGGCATGCCCGCTTTTTGATTGATGCGGGATTCCGCCATGATATTTTTAATCGTGCGATGTTTTTGCAGATTCTGCAGTCACCGCGGGGGATTACTCATGCGTTACGTCGCATGAACCAGATGAGTATTCTGGGCCGCTATCTGCCTAACTTCAGACGTATTATTGGTCAGATGCAGCACGACCTTTTTCATGCTTACACAGTAGATCAACACATCTTGATGGTGGTACGCAATATACGTCGTTTTACGATGACAGAACATGCACATGAATACCCATTTTGCAGCCAGTTAATGGCGAACTTTACGCAACCATGGGTGTTATATATCGCGGCACTTTTCCATGATATCGCCAAAGGACGCGGCGGCGATCATTCTGTCTTAGGTATGGCAGATGCAAAGAAATTTTGCTTTGATCATGGCATATCTAAAGCCAATTCTGAGTTGATTATATTTTTAGTACAGCAGCATTTGACGATGTCGCATTTCGCACAAAAACAGGATTTATCTGATCCCGATGTTGTACAGGCATTTGCAAAAATAGTGAAGGACGAACGTCACCTCACAGCGCTATATCTGCTCACGGTCGCAGACATTCGAGGCACCAGTCCTAAGGTTTGGAATGCATGGAAAGGGAAACTGCTAGAGGATTTATATCGTATTACCTTGCGAATTTTAGGCGGCGAAGCGCCGTCTAAAGATAGAGAATTAAAAAATCGGCAGGAGGATGCACTTAAAGCTTTACGTCTTTTTGGTTTGCCAGTAGATGCTCATGAGGCGCTTTGGCAGCAACTGGATATGGCGTATTTTTTACGTCATGATTCCTCCGATATCGCCTGGCAAACGCGTTCACTGTATGACAAAATTAACAGCACAGTTCCGGTCGTCAATTGTCGTTTATCACCAATTGGCGAAGGCTTGCAAGTCACTGTCTATGTTCAAGATCAAGCTGATTTATTTGCACGAATTTGCAATTATTTTGATAGCAAAAATTTTGGCATTTTAGACGCGAAAATTCACACAACTAAAAGCGGCTATGCGCTCGATACTTTTTTGGTGATTGAGCCTGCCTTTGCAAATAACTACCGTGACATCATTAATTTAATCGAGCATGAACTGGCAACGGTGCTCACACAGCAGACTGCCTTGTCACCTCCGAACCGTGGTCGGTTATCACGCATGTCCAGAACCTTCCCGATAGTGCCAAGCGTAGATCTAAGGCCGGATGAGCGTGGTCAATACTATTTATTATCAATCTCAGCCAATGATAGAAACGGTCTACTGTACTCGATTGCAAACGTATTAACCAAATATAAAATTAATTTGCATACAGCCAAAATTATGACGCTTGGTGAGCGGGTAGAAGACGTTTTTCTGGTCGATGGTGCCTCGCTACAAAGAGCTAAAAACCAATTACAATTTGAGACTGAGCTATTGGATGCGTTACGGATTTAGGCTGAATCAAATAGATATTTTCTAAAAACTAAACAAATCTCTAGCATCTCTGTTTTAATGCAACGCCCTACCTGTTATTGAGCCATTAAACGACTACCTCGCGTTTAATTAAGACTTACTTAACGTTATTTTCATCACTATTAATTGATTATCTTTGCCATGACCGAACTTGTACGCCTATCGAAACGAATGTCTGAATTGGGCATCTGCTCACGCCGCGAAGCCGACGAATGGATCGCGCGCGGATGGGTCAGAGTTGACGGCAAAGTAGTTTCTGAACTCGGCAGTAAGGTGCTGCCAGACCAGCAAATTTCAGTCGAGCGTCAAGCCGCGGCGGAACAATCAAAACGCGTCACCATCCTCATCAATAAACCGGTCGGCTATGTCAGTGGTCAAGCTGAAGATGGCTATACACCGGCGATTGCATTGATCAAACCAGAAGCTCGTTGGACTGAATGCGCGGTAGATGCGCAATTCCATCCAACCCAACTCAGAAGCCTGGTGCCAGCAGGACGTCTGGATATCGACTCTGTCGGCTTATTGGTATTGACCCAAGATGGTCGAATTGCCAAGCAACTGATCGGGCAAGACACATTGGTAGAAAAAGAATATCTGGTTCGCGTTCAATATGGCAAAACAGGCACCCTACCCGATGCAGAATTAAAGCGTCTCAATCACGGCTTGATGTTAGATGGTAAAAAATTGCTCCCTGCCAGAGTCAGTTGGCTCAATGAAGATCAGCTTAAGTTTGTTTTGCGCGAAGGTAAAAAGCGCCAGATTCGCCGCATGTGCGAGATGGTCGGCTTAAAAGTGCTGGGCTTGAAACGGGTACGCATAGGGAAAGTCAGGCTGGGAAATTTACCCGAAGGTCAGTGGCGCTACTTGCGTGACGACGAGCAGTTTTAACTAACACTACATACCCTATCAACCCTAGCAAGAAGAATATACTCCCCTATTTTTTATTGAAAAACCGTCTATTGTCGATGTTTTATATGGACAATTAAAAAATACCCAGTGGGAGTATATTAATTAATGCCGATGAAAAAGCTGTCGTAGTGCGTTGAATCTGCTAGCGAAGCTTCAATCGTCATCGCCCTGATCCATGTCTGGGAACAGGACTTCGGTAAAACCAAACTTCGTCAAATCTTTAATTCGCGTTGGATATAAGACGCCATCCAAATGGTCGCATTCATGTTGCACTACGCGCGCATGAAAGCCATCGACTTCACGAGATATGGGATTGCCGAATTGGTCAAAGCCCTCATAGCGTAATTTGCTCCAGCGTGGCACAAGGCCGCGCATTCCGGGCACTGACAAACATCCCTCCCAGGCATCGTCGGTCTCATCAGACAATGGCGTTAGCACGGGATTCAGTAAGACTGTTTCCGGCACTCTTGGGGCGTCTGGGTAACGTGGATTATCTTTAAAACCAAAAATCACTAACTGCAAATTAACTCCAATTTGCGGCGCTGCCAAACCAGCGCCATTGGCCGCAACCATGGTTTCAAACATGTCTTTGACCAGGCTGTTTAGCTCTTCTGTATTAAATTGCTTCACTGGCTCTGCTTTACGTAAAAGACGAGAGTCGCCCATTTTTAAAATCGGATGAATCATAAAAAGACTCCTTGGCTTTCAGCAGCTTGGGTTAATTTAAAAAATTGGTAGAAACAAAAAGGCCAAACGCAATTGAACATCACGTTTGGCCTGATATCAAAGCGAAGCTTAAGTAGATTTAAGACTACGTAGATACTCAGAAAATTCTGCTCCGGTCTCTGGATGCTTTAAACCCAAGGCGACGCTGGCTTTGAGATAACCAAGTTTAGAACCACAATCATAGCGAGTCGCGGCAGCGCGATAAGCATACACAGGATAATCCTTCAGCATTGCGGCGATGCCGTCAGTGAGCTGGATTTCTCCTCCGGAGCCTTTGCCCAGCTTTTCTAAATATCCAAAAATACGTGCTGACAAAACATAACGTCCAACTACCGCCAGATTAGATGGCGCATCTTCTGGTTTAGGTTTTTCGACAATGCCGTGCATTTTCTCTACGCGATCTTTATACGGCGTACCGCTGACGATACCGTATTGGCGGGTAAATTCATGCGGCACATCCTGCACTGCAATCACACTACCACCCTCTTCTTCATACAAGCGAGCCATTTGCGTCATAACGGATGGATAACCTTCATCTGCATCCATCAAATCATCCGCTAGCAACACAGCGAAAGGATCATCACCAATCACCGGACGGGCACACAAAACGGCATGACCCAAACCTAAAGCAGCTTGTTGGCGAATATAAATACAATTGATGTTTTTTGGAATAACGTTTCTGACCAGGTCCAGCAAAGCCTGTTTACCTGCGGCTTCCAACTCACTTTCTAACTCATAAGCTTTATCAAAATGATCTTCAATCGCACGTTTGGCGCGACCTGTGATGAACACCATTTCGGTAATACCTGCCTCAACCGCTTCTTCTACCGCGTATTGGATCAGTGGCTTATCGACGATGGGTAACATTTCTTTTGGTTGCGCTTTTGTCGCAGGTAAAAAACGGCTACCTAAACCAGCAACAGGAAATACTGCTTTTCTAATTTTTCTCATCTTAATTCCTTGAACAGAGTTGAAGCAATTCCGCTTCGGTCAGTAAAGGGATACCCAATTCCTGCGCTTTTAACAACTTACTACCAGCATCATCTCCGGCAACGACATAACTGGTTTTTTTTGATACCGAACCAGCTACTTTACCACCTGCACTTTCTATCAAAGCACCTGCCTGATCGCGACTTAGTGTTGGCAAGGTTCCGGTTAACACAAACGTCTGCCCAAGCAAATGTAAAGAGCCGACTTCTTTTTGCGCTGCTTCTGGCCAATGTATTCCAGATGCCAGTAACTGCTGCACTAGCTCGACATTCAGCGGATCGGCAAAAAATAATCTTATCGACTTCGCAACCACGGGGCCTACATCAGATACCGCCAGTAGCTGCTCTTCGGTCGCCTCGATTAGTGCATCGGCATTACCAAAAGTCGCCGCTAAATCTTTTGCAGTCGACTCGCCGACATGACGAATCCCTAATGCATAAATAAAACGGGCAAAACTCGTGGCTTTAGAATTCTCCAGCGCCCCCAGAATGTTCTGCGCAGACTTATCGGCCATTCTATCCAGCGCTACTAAGGACGTTAAACCTAATTTATATAAATCTGCTGCTGTTGTCACTACCTGCTTATCGACCAATTGATCGATTAATTGCTCGCCGACGCCATCAATATTCATGGCCTTGCGTGAAGCAAAGTGGAACAAACCACCTTTTCTTTGAGCAATACATTTTATCCACCCACCGGAGCATCTGGCAATCGCCTCATCCTCCAGTTTAACAATTGTTGACCCGCAGACGGGACATTGTGTCGGCATTACAAATTCTTTAGCGTCAACAGGACGTTTTTCTAAGATGCTCGCGACCACCTCAGGAATGACGTCGCCAGCACGGCGCACCGACACGGTGTCGCCAATACGAATATCTTTGCGACGCACTTCTTCCTCATTATGTAAGGTCGCATTAGTCACGGTGACTCCGCCGACAAATACGGGCGCTAAACGAGCCACTGGAGTAATTGCACCAGTACGCCCGACCTGGACTTCAATATCTAACACTGTGGTTAAAGCTTCTTGTGCCGGAAATTTATGTGCAATCGCAAAGCGTGGCGCACGCGATACAAAGCCTAAAGTATCTTGCTGCACGAACGAGTTAACTTTGTAGACGACACCGTCAATTTCATATGGCAATTGTGATCGTCGTTGCTGTATCTGCTTGTAAAAATCCAAGAGTCCGTCCGCACCCCGCACGATGGCCTGTTCCTCACAGACAGGAATGCCCATCGATTTGTACCATTCTAATAAAGCTCGATGAGAATATAGCTGCAAGCCAGGCAAACTTGCACCTTCCAGGGAGCCAATTCCGTAAGCAAAAAATTTGAGGCTACGCTGCGCAGTGATTTTAGAATCTAGCTGACGCAAACTACCGGCAGCCGCGTTACGTGGATTCGCAAATTCTTTAGCCTCGGCTGCACGCTGACGTTGATTGAGTTTTTCAAAATCGCTTTTAAACATCAAAACTTCACCGCGCACATCCAATACTTTAGGTGGTTCTTTTATATTTAAACGTAGAGGAATACTGCGAATGGTGCGGATGTTTTCCGTTACATCTTCACCCGTAAATCCATCACCACGAGTCGCCGCCTGCGTGAATACGCCATCTACATAACGAAGATTAATGGCAAGACCATCAAACTTCAGATCGATTGCGTATTCCACTGCTTGCTGTGTATCCAGACCATCGCTGACGCGACGATCAAAAGCACGAATATCCTGCTCCTCAAAACCATTATTTAGAGACAGCATTGATGTTGCATGCTGGACTTGCTTAAACTCAGGTAAAGGAGCGCCACCAACGCGAAAGGTCGGGCTATCAGCCCATTTGAACAATGGATAATTCAATTCGATCTGCTGTAACTCTAAAAAAAGAGCATCATATTCAGCATCCGAAATTGAAGGCGAATCATTATCGTAATAACGATGAGAATGACGGTTAAGTTCTACATGCAGTGTTTGAACGCGCTCTTTTAATTTGTTATAAAGTTTTGACTCAATTGTCGACACTGAATAACCGAATAAATCTTCTTCCATATTTTTATTGAATTCAGCTAAATAAACGCTGTGCGCGAGTCGAGCCGGCAGCAATATCTGCTTCCGCCATAGCGGCATAAAACTCACTGACTTGACCTGCAATCTCATCTAGGGCAGCCTTAGAAATTGCCTGATTGCCGTCATCGACTACCGTACCACCAAGACGTGTAGACAATGAACGTGCACAGGCAGCCATCGCACCAAAACCGTCGCGCGATGGAGCAACACAAGGCACATCGAGTAATAAGGTAAGGCGAGCAGTAACCGTTTCGCTAACGCTGACATTGGTGGATAAGGTAAATAAATTGCCGCCATCGCCGTCTGGCATTACCAAGCGACCGTCTGGACGTATATCAAACCCTTGTTTTTCTAGCGCTGCAAGTAAAGTACCAACAGCCCATGGCGCGCCGTTGGCCAATACATTGACACTCAATTGTGCGTCATGCTCAGACACAAACTGATGTAGTTCGCGTGCATTGGACATCACCTGGTTCATATCAGGAATATCTGAATGTGCATTCAGGCGATCTGCAATTTCGCGCAGCTTCGTCACAAATTCTGAATACTCTAATTCATTAATCGGCCCGCTACGATTGACCATTTGCACGCCGGCAAATAAGGCCGTGTAAATTCCACCATGAGCGATCACATCACGCATACCATCATGACTTAATCCAATGAAATGCACTGGCTTTTTGCCAACATACTTAAGACTTTGTATTTCACTCAATAATTTTTCGCCGCGTACTGGCGCATCAAACTCTAAAGGAATGATGCAGTCGATCAATTCATCGACGGGCAATTCTTTTTCGGCGGCGTCAAATGATGAAGTGGCTGTGCGATCAGGGATAGCATTTTGCTGTCCAAAATCTGAATTTTCTTCTGCAAAATCAGTATCCAAACTAGGTTCATGGCGCGACGAATTGAATACATCTTCTTTGTATGTCTCTTCTTTAAAACGCGGTTCTGCCAATTTATCTGGATATTCTGGATAAGCATCCCGGTTCATCAGGACATCATCGTGTCCAGCGCCAAATGCCTGATCAACACTTTTCTTCGCTTTATATTCTTGCCATTTATTGTATGCAACGATGCCGACTAAAAAGGCACCACCGGCTCCCATTAAAACAATTTGTAGATCTGTCATGCTGCTTGCGCCTCAGATGCGAAATGTGCGGCGGACTCCATATCCACCGCAACGATACGAGAAACTCCCTGCTCTTGCATGGTGACGCCTATCAGTTGCTGCGCCATTTCCATCACAATTTTATTATGGGAAATGAACAAAAACTGTGTGTTAGCGGACATACGTTTCACCATGTTACAGAAACGTTCCGTGTTTGAATCATCAAGCGGTGCGTCAACCTCATCCAACAAGCAAAACGGTGCCGGATTTAATTGGAACATCGAGAATACTAATGCTGTTGCAGTCAGCGCTTTTTCACCACCTGACAATAAGTGAATTGTGGCGTTTTTCTTACCCGGTGGCTGTGCCATCACCTGCACACCCGAATCCAGAATTTCATCGCCAGTCATAATCAATTTCGCTTGTCCACCGCCAAATAAAATCGGGAATAATTCGGCAAAATGGAGATTCACTTTATTGAATGTATCTTGTAAGAGATCACGAGTTTCAATATCGATTTTATGAATAGCATCTTGCAAGGTCGTAATAGCTTCGTTTAGATCGGCATATTGCGCATCCAAGAAAGTTTTGCGTTCAGTCGCTTGCGCCAACTCATCTAGCGCCGCCATATTCACGGCACCCAATGCAGCGATCGCATTTGTCAATCTAGTGACTTCACCTTGCAGATAGGATGGTTTCATATCGTCATGCAATTTTTGTGAAAGGACTTGTTCGTCCACATCAAAATTACGCAATTGTTCTGCGAATTGCTCTTGATTTAAACGCGCTGCCTGTTCTTTGAGTTGTAACTCCACGATTCTGTCGCGTTGTGGTTGCAGGCTGCGCTCTACCTGCATTTTGCTCTCTTCTACCTGACGTAATTTTTGCGTCAGCTGATCAAGTTCGTGACGCGCATCCGATAGCGCACGCTCTTGATCACTCCGTTTTTCCAATAAAGACTGCAATCCAGCTTGGGCAGTCTGGTCATCCATTTCCTCTAACTCAAGATGACCTTGCTGCATATTTGCAAATAGCTGGGCAGATTGCTCTACGGCCGTGGCAATACTGCGACGCAACTCCTCCATTTTATTACGATGGGTTTTTTCTGAGAACGCGCTTTCTTGTGCAGCTAATTCTAAATCGCGCAGACGCTGGCGGGCGTCCGTTAAATGCTGTTCTTTTTCCAGATAATTGGTCTGAGCTTGCTCATGATTTTCTTGCAGTTCGGCGAGCTCAATATCTAGCATCTCAAACTTCTCTTCGGATTCGATTTTCGCTTGTTGCTGTTCGCTTTCTTGTGCCGCGATTTCTGTCAGGTCGCTCATGATTTGCGTACTACGCTGATTAAAACGCGCTTGCACTTCTGACAGCTTCATAAATTCGATTTGCAAGCTATGCACAGTCTGGGTCAGGCTAGTGACCCGCTGGCGCAACTCTTGCAAGCTTTGTGCCGCTTGCGTGTAAGCAGATTCCGCCCGCACCGTGCGCGTTTTGGATTCATCTGCCAGCATTTGTTGAGCACGAGATTGCTTGCTAATATTATCGATTTCTTGCTGACGTGCCAGCACACCATCTTGTTCAGAATCCGCAGCATAAAACCGTACGCTAGTCTTACTAATAACATGGCCTTGCTTGGTGATAAAGCACGCACCTAATGGCAATTTATCCCGATTTTGGAACGCACTGGCAACATCATCAGACGCATACACTTGATGTAACCAGTCCTGCATTAAGCCGCGTACGCCAGCATCATTTAGTTGAAGCAAAGATAGCAAAGGCTGCAAACCAGCAACTGACTCGGTTGTTGGCGTATTCACCTGCGGAGAATACAAAGCAAGCTTAGCTGGCGGTGCATCATTAAAGAATGCTTTAGCCCAATCAAGATTCGACATTTCCAACGCTGAGGTTCGCTCACGTAACACAGCCTCGAGCGTAGTTTCCCAACCTTGTTGAATGTGTAGTTTTTGCCAGAGCTTTGGCAAACCACTGAGTTCATGCTTTTCCAGCCAAGGTTGTACTTTACCCTGACTCAAAACCTTCTCTTGCAACTGTTTCAGCGCTTGCAGCCTCGCATCTAATTGTGCTGAAGCGGCGGCATCTTGGTTGACTTGTTGTTGCGCCGCGCGACGTTCTTCCTCAAGAATTGGCAAGCGCTCTTGTGCTTCTTCCAACTGCATGGACGACTCTTCTAGTACTTGTTTTTTCTCTTCCAATTGCAAAGACAGATTTTCCAGATGTACGTTATCTGGCATTGCCAAGCCTTGTTTTTCTTGCTGCAAACGTTCTTTACGGGTGGCCAGTGTGTTCAGAATATTCGAGGCATTGCGCTGATGTGCCGATTCCAGCTCGATCTGCTGTTGCAACTGCATGATCTTGGCACGCGACTCTGTAGTTTTAAGTTGCGCCTCACGCCAGACTTGTTCTAACGCTGGGATTTTATCGTTTTGCTGCTGGGCGATTTCTTGCGCCTGCTCAGAACGCTCACCGAGTTCTTCCACATGAATTTCGGCCTCAGCCAGATCATCTTGAAATTGTTGCCCCTGACGTTGCCATTGATCACGCTGTGCCGTCAAAGAATTGAGCTGGCTTTGCAAACGGCTGCGCGATTCAATGACAAACTTAATCTGCGCTTCCAAGCTACCAATCTCAGCATTGGTTTGGTACAAGTGTCCTTGTGCCTGATGCATTTTGTCGCCAACCGCATAATGCGCCTGACGCATTTGCTCCAGTTCTAATTCAACATGGCGTAACTTGGCGGTTTGCTCTTCTAAATCTATCTGGGTTTTTTCTATTTCTGCGAAATAGCGAGTCTGCTCATTTGCTGCTTCATTTTTACGCAATAACCAGAGCAGTTTTTGCTTCTCTTCCTGGTCGCCTTGCAACTCATTGTATTTATTGGCGACAACTGCCTGGGCTTCGAGTTTTTCTAAATTCGCGTTTAACTCGCGCAGAATGTCCTCTACACGCACCAGATTTTCATGAGTATCATGAATGCGGTTCTCGGTTTCGCGACGCCGCTCTTTGTAGCGAGATACGCCGGCCGCTTCTTCTAAAAATATCCTTAACTCTTCAGGTCGCGCCTCAATAATCCGCGAAATCATTCCTTGGCCAATAATCGCGTAAGCGCGTGGCCCTAAGCCGGTGCCCATAAAGATGTCTTGGATATCGCGGCGACGGACTGGCTGACCATTAATGTAATAAGTTGATGTACCGTCGCGCGTCAGCGTGCGCTTAACGGCAATCTCTGCATATTGACTCCACTGACCTGCTGCTTTACCTAGACTATTATCGAAAACCAGTTCTACAGAGGAGCGTCCGGCAGGTTTGCGGTGGGTAGAGCCGTTAAAAATAACGTCTTGCATCGACTCACCACGGAGCTCGGAAGCTTTTGACTCCCCCAAAACCCAGCGTACCGCATCGATGATATTAGATTTACCACAGCCATTGGGGCCGACCACGCCTACCAGCTGGCCTGGAACCTGAAAGTTGGTCGGATCGACAAAAGATTTGAATCCCGACAATTTAATGGAAGTTAAACGCACGTTATAAAATTTTACAATCTTTAATGTTCAGATTCCGCCTGAAAACTCATATCCAATTTGCATTTATAAGCAAAAATTGAATGGATTTTTTCCAGCCCCATGTTTTACACATTACTTTTTTATTCATCATAACATTTTGAAGGGTTGAAATTCCGTTTTTGATGATGCCCAACGAGGGAGTTCCCTATGCCGCAATGCAACGTGGAAGGCTATAATGTAGTGCTGTTCTTTAGTTTTTCTAGCAAAAGATGATGAAAACATCATTTTTAGATCGCAATTCCACCACTACTCGTGAATTTACAGTGAATCCTTTCCTGCAAAAACTTCAGCCTTACCCGTTCGAAAAGCTAAAACTTCTGTTCGCGGATGTCAAACCAAATCCAGCCTACAAAGCAATCAGCTTAGGTATTGGTGAGCCTAAGCATCCGACACCGGCATTTATCCGCCAGGCTGTAACGGATCATTTAGACGGACTAAGCGCATATCCGTCGACTGCAGGTTCAGATGCATTAAGACTGTCGATTGCAAATTGGCTGGCGCGTCGTTATGCAATACCTGTTTTGGACGCTTCCACTCAGATTTTGCCAGTAAACGGTTCACGCGAAGCGCTTTTTGCTTTAGCGCAAACGATCATCGATCCCAGCGCTAATCAGCACGGCAAACCTATCGTTCTGTGCCCCAATCCGTTTTACCAAATTTATGAAGGCGCAGCCTACTTAGCCGGTGCTGAACCTTATTTTGCCAACGCTGATCCTGAACGCAATTTTGCCCCCGACTATAAAAGTATTCCAGACGACATCTGGAAACGGGTGCAATTACTGTACATCTGCTCCCCGGGCAACCCGACTGGTGCCGTGTTGACACTATCAGACTGGAAAGAATTATTCGATTTATCAGACAAATACGGTTTTGTGATTGCAGCGGACGAATGCTATTCCGAAATTTACTTCAAGTCAGAGGCACCGCTAGGCAGCTTGCAAGCAGCGCATGCTTTAGGCAGAAATGACTACCGAGGCTTAATCACCTTATCCAGTTTATCTAAACGTTCTAATGTGCCTGGTATGCGCTCTGGATTTGTCGCTGGTGATGCAAGTATTATCAAAAACTTTCTGCTATATCGCACTTATCACGGCAGTGCGATGAGCCCTAGCATACAGTCGGCATCGATTCTGGCCTGGAATGATGAATTACACGTACATGAAAATCGAGAGAAATACCGTCAAAAATTTGCACAAGTCACACCACTTTTACAAGAAGTTCTGGACGTGAATTTGCCTGATGCTGCCTTCTATCTGTGGGCTAGGGTCGATAAGCTGTTATCCATTTCAGATACAGACTTCGCTAAGCGCTTATACCAAGAATATAATGTGACTGTGCTACCTGGCAGCTATTTAGCAAGGGATGCACATGGTAGCAATCCGGGACAAAACCGTATTCGTATGGCGCTGGTAGCCGAGGTTGAAGAATGTATGGAAGCAGCACAACGTATTGTCGCTTTCACCAAAAAACTTGCCGGTCTTTGATTTACTGAATTGATTAATCGAATTAACTACTGAAAGTACTTACGAAAAATTGTCCCAGCAAGGCGTAGCGACGACGACAGTACTTTAAGTACCGCTAGGAGCTGCAACGCAGCTGGGGTGATTTTGCATAAGTCCTAACTAAAATATTGGTTCTTATTTTGATCTTTTAATTGAATCAACGACCTACCTATTCACTCTCTTTTCTAAAAACTGAAAAAATAATATGACTCAACAATTACAGCAAATCATTGACCAGGCTTGGGAAGATCGCGCCAGTTTTTCACCTAAATCGGCACCTGCAGAATTACGCGAAGCCGTTGCCCATGTGTTATCCCAGCTTGATGCCGGAACAATGCGGGTCGCTGACAAAATCAGCGTCGGTAACTGGCAAGTCAATCAATGGATTAAAAAAGCGGTCTTGCTGTCCTTCCGCCTGGAAGACAACATCGTCATGCCATCCGGCGATCACATGCAGTTCTACGACAAAGTACCGACTAAGTTTGCTGACTACACCGCAGAAGATTTTGTTAAAGGTGGTTTCCGCGTGGTACCACCAGCCGTTGCACGTAGCGGTAGTTTTATTGGTAAAAATGTTGTATTGATGCCGTCCTACGTCAATATTGGTGCGTATGTCGATGAAGGCGCGATGGTTGACACCTGGGCCACCGTCGGCTCCTGCGCACAAATCGGTAAAAACGTACATTTATCAGGCGGCGTAGGAATTGGTGGCGTTTTAGAGCCAATGCAAGCTAATCCAACCATCATTGAAGACAATTGCTTTATCGGTGCCCGTTCTGAAGTCGTAGAAGGCGTCATCGTTGAAGAAAACTCCGTGATTTCCATGGGTGTTTATATTGGTCAATCAACTAAAATCTACGATCGCGCTACAGGTGAAGTCAGCTATGGTCGCATTCCTTCCGGTTCTGTTGTAGTCTCTGGAAACCTACCCTCTTCAGATGGCAAATACAGTTTGTATTGTGCAGTGATCGTCAAACGTGTTGATGCGCAAACGCGCTCTAAAACTAGTATTAACGAGTTGCTGCGCGGCGTTTAATTTTTCGTTTAGATCCTTGTTTCGGTGTGTCTCTGTAAAAAGAAATACATCGACTTTTAAAGTTTTTACTCTTTTCCTTTTTGTATAGGGACACACCATGGCAATGGATCGCTTATTCCAGTTGATGAAAGAAAAACATGCGTCAGACATGTTTCTCGCCATGAACTCGCCTATCCATCTCAAGATTAATGGCAATCTTCTGCCGATTAACCAGCAAAAGATGGATCAGGCGAATATTCTGTCGCTGCTTAGTGAAGTGGTATCGCCAGAACACATGGCACAACTGGAACGAGAGAATGAACTTAATATCGGTATTGGCGCGCCGGGTATCGGTCGTTTCCGCCTGTCTGCTTTCCGTCAGCGCGGCACAGTATCAGCGGTACTGCGTTTTGTACCGGGAAATATCCCTGCATTAAATACGCTGCACTTACCGCTGGTCTTGTCCGAACTGATTATGGAAAAGCGTGGTTTGATCCTGGTCGTGGGTGCCACCGGCTCCGGAAAATCCACCACCATTGCCTCTATGTTGGATCATCGTAATGAAATCAGAACTGGTCATATTCTGACCTTAGAAGATCCGATTGAATATCTGTTTAAAAGTAAAAAATCCATCGTCAATCAGCGCGAAATTGGCACTGACTCGGACAGTTTAAAAACTGCCTTAAAAAATTCTCTGCGTCAGGCACCGGATTGTATTTTGATCGGTGAGATTCGTGATCTGGAAACCATGCTGGCGGCGATTGCTTATGCCCAATCAGGTCATCTGGTATTAGCAACATTGCATGCCAATAATAGTTATCAGGCACTGAATCGTATTATCAGTTTCTTCCCGATGGAAAATCGCAACGCACTGTTATTAGATTTGTCATCTTCGATCCGCGCGATCGTGTCGCAACGACTAATACGTGCTGTCGATGGAGGTCGTTGCCCGGCAGTAGAAATTATGCTCAATACGCGCTATGTCGCAGAGTTAATTGAGCAAGGCGATATTTTCCAGATTAAAGAAGCGATTGAAAAGAGTTTGTCACCGGGCTCGCAGACGTTTGAACGTGCGTTGATGCATCTGATTAAAGAAGGTCTGATCAGTCAGGAAGAAGGTTTGGCTAATGCCGATTCTGCTAATAACTTACTGTGGTTGCTCAATAACGAAGCTGGACCAAGTCCAACCGCAGCAGAGCCTGAACCAGAGCAAAAAGAAGAAGCGTCTTTCACCGAATTTACACTGAATGTATAAACAACGTATAAACAAATTTATAGCTAAGTTTATACAAAGAAATAATAGAAAAATTAGAACATGCAATCACTCGTTTTATATGGCATCCCGAATTGCGATACCGTCAAAAAGGCACGCACCTGGTTACAGGAGCACGCTCTTACTTACAATTTTACTTTCGATTTTCATGATTTTAAAAAACAGGGACTAGAGCGCGCAACAGTTGAAGGCTGGCTTCAGCACACCAGTCTTGACGTGCTAATCAATCGCAAAGGTACTACCTGGCGCGCGCTTACAGATGAGCAAAAAACCTCGGTCAGCGATATCGATGCAGCAATCGCCTTGATGATTGCATCGCCCTCCATTATTAAACGCCCTGTGTTGCAAATGCTATCCTCCGGTGCCAAAGTCACACATATCGAAGTCGGATTTTCAGCCCAACAATACCAACCTCTTTTCAAATAATCGCCATGAGCAAAACACTTGCGCTGACAGAAAAACTGATCGCGCTATCTTCTGTCACACCAGAAGACAAAGGCTGCCAGGATGAACTGATCTCTTTGCTGACACCTCTTGGTTTTCAGTGCGAGACGATACAGTCCGGTGACGTCACCAACCTGTGGGCGCGTAAAGGCACTACACAACCCTTATTAGTATTTGCCGGTCATACCGACGTAGTACCAACCGGGCCAGTTGATCAATGGCAGTCGTTACCATTTACGCCTACCCACAGAGATGGCAAGTTATATGGCCGCGGCGCAGCGGATATGAAAACCTCGATTGCCGCATTTGTAGTCGCTTGCGAAGAATTTATTGCAGCCCATCCATATCACAAAGGCTCTATCGCTTTCCTGATCACCAGCGATGAAGAAGGTCCAGCAACCGACGGCACCGCCGTCGTTTGCGAACAACTCAAAGCCCGTGGTGAGCAATTGGATTACTGTATCGTTGGCGAACCAACCTCAGTTGATCTGTTGGGTGACACCATTAAAAATGGCAGACGCGGCACGATGTCCGGCAAGCTCACCATTAAAGGGGTGCAAGGTCATATCGCCTATCCGCAACTGGCAAAAAATCCCATCCACCTGGTTGCCCCTGCGCTGGCAGAGATGGTGGCAGAGGTATGGGATGAAGGTAACGAGTATTACCTGCCAACTTCATGGCAAATGTCGAACATTCACTCCGGTACTGGTGCCTCTAATGTCATTCCTGGCACCGCCGTGGTTGACTTCAATTTCCGTTTTTCTACCGCCAGTACAGCAGAAGGTTTGCAGCAACGCGTGCATGCCATCCTCGACAAAAACGGTATGGACTACGATTTAAAATGGACCATCGGCGGTCATCCCTTCCTCACGCCAAAAGGTGAGTTAAGCGATGCACTCGGTGCCGCGATTCAATCTGAAACCGGCCTGACGACAGAATTATCCACCACTGGCGGCACCTCCGACGGACGCTTTATCGCCAAAATTTGTCCGCAAGTGGTTGAGTTTGGCCCGCCCAATGCCAGTATCCACAAGATTGATGAACATATCGAAGTCCGCTTTATCGATCCACTCAAAAACATTTACCGCCGTACTTTAGAAAACCTGCTGACATGAGCAAATTGCCCTCCACCCTATTTTTAACGTTGCGTGATTTGTTGCGCTATGCGGTGACGCGCTTCAATACGGAAAAATTATTTTTCGGTCACGGCAGTGCTAACGCGCTGGATGAAGCTGCCTATCTGCTGCTGCATACGCTCAAATTACCGATTGATAAAATTGATCCGTTTCTGGATGCACGCTTGCTACCAGAAGAAGTCGAAGCCTGTCTGACTGTAATTCATCGTCGCTCGACCGATCGCGTGCCGGCGTCTTACATCACGAACGAAGCCTGGCTAGGCACGTATAATTTTTATGTCGATGAGCGCGTCATCGTACCGCGTTCATTCATCGCAGAACTGATCCCTGAGCATTTTTCACCATGGGTGCAAGAGCCGGACGCAATCACGCAAATTCTGGAACTTTGTACCGGCTCTGGCTGTTTGCCGATCATGCTGGCTGACGCGTTCACGGGTGCGCAAGTCGATGCCGTCGATATCTCTAAAGACGCGTTGGCAGTCGCCCAACGCAATGTAGACACCTACGAACTGCAAGATCGCATTACGCTGATTGAGTCGGACCTATACGCCAATGTGCCGGACAAAAAATACGACCTGATTATTACCAATCCGCCGTATGTTAATTCCAGCTCTATGGGCAAACTGCCGCAAGAATATTTGCATGAGCCGCAAATCGCCCTGGCTGGTGGCGAGGATGGCATGGATCTGGTGCGTAAAATCGTCGCAGGCGCAGGCAAACGTCTGACCAAAAATGGCATCCTGATGGTAGAAATCGGCAATGAACGAGCCTTTGCAGAGCAAGCATTTGCTGACCTCGATTTGACCTGGCTATCTACCAGCGCGGGTGACGACATGGTATTTTTAATCAATGCCAGTCAGCTAAGCAACAAATAAGCACTGAATAGACCCTGAACAAGCAGCTAATATCGCACTGCCAAAAATAAGATACTCACTATAAGTATCAACATTACATTGAAGATCGTCTAGAAAAAACCTGGACGATCCGCACTTAGAATCACATACTCCCCGTTTTTTGAAATTTTAGAAATAAGTAAATAATGATACGTCTTCAACAAGTCATCCTGGCGCGCGGCACCAAACCTCTATTCGATAGCGTCGATGTCACGCTCAATCCCGGCGACAAGATAGGCTTGATCGGTTCTAACGGCGCGGGTAAATCCAGCCTGTTCGCCATGTTGCGTGGAGAGCTGCATCCAGATCAAGGTAGCATCGAATTTCCCGCCAAATGGCAACTCGCCCACGTCGCACAAGAAACACCCGCACTGGAACGCAGCGCCATTGATTATGCGATTGATGGTGACACCACCTTACGCAAACTAGAAGCACAATTAGCCGCGCTGGAAGCACAACCCGAGAGCGCAGAAAACGGCCTCGCCATTGGCGAAATGTACGGCGCACTGGCCGATGCCGACGCCTACACCGTGCGCTCACGCGGCGAACAATTATTGCTGGGTCTCGGTTTTACGCTGGCACAAATGGAACAATCCGTTGCCAGCTTCTCCGGTGGCTGGCGCATGCGTTTAAATCTGGCGCAAGCCCTGATGTGCAAATCCGATTTATTGTTGCTCGATGAACCCACCAACCATCTGGATCTGGACGCGATTATTTGGCTGGAAGAATGGCTAAAACGCTACGCAGGTACACTGCTCATCATCTCGCATGATCGCGATTTTCTGGACGTCGTCGTCAACGTCGTCGTACACATTGATGAGCGTAAACTCAAGCGCTATTCAGGCAACTATTCCGCGTTTGAACGGCAGCGCGCCGCCCAGTTAATCCTGGCACAAGGTACCTTAGAAAAACAAACCCGCAAACGCGATCACCTGCAATCTTTTATTGATCGTTTCGCCGCCAAGGCAAGCAAAGCCAAACAAGCTCAAAGCCGCATCAAAGCATTGGCTAAGATGGAAGAACTCGCGCCGCTGAGGGCTGCGGCTGAATTCAAATTCCAATTCCGCGAACCACTCAGCGCGCCAAATCCTATGTTGGTCATGGAAGACGTCAACTGCGGCTACCGGGTTGAATCAAAAACTGATCACAGTTTCACTGAAAAAACCATCGTCTCCGACGTCAAATTTTCACTACAAATCGGCCAGCGAATCGGTTTATTGGGCGTCAACGGTGCAGGTAAGTCCACCCTGATCAAAACCATCGTCGGCGACATCGCGCCTTTGTGCGGCGATATGCAAACAGGCAAAGGCTTAGAGATCGGCTACTTCGCCCAGCATCAGGTAGAAATGTTACGCCACGACGAATCACCACTCTGGCATCTCGCCCACATCGCACCCAATGTACGTGAGCAAGAATTACGCAATTTCCTCGGTGGCTTCAATTTCCCCGGCAACATGGTGGCCAGTCCCATCGCACCTTTCTCCGGTGGCGAAAAAGCCCGCCTCGCACTAGCCATGATCGTATGGCAGCGCCCTAACCTGCTGCTGCTCGATGAACCAACCAACCATCTGGACTTGGAAACCCGCGAAGCACTAACCGAAGCGCTAGCCCAGTTTGAAGGTACTCTGATCGTCGTCTCACATGACCGCCACTTATTACGCGCCACCACCGACCAATTCATCATCGTCGCCGATGGAAAACTACTCCCGTTTGACGGCGATCTGGACGACTACAAAGACTGGCTATTCAAAAATAAATTAGCCAAAGAAGCCGCCCCAAGTTTGCCAGTCAAAACCAAAGAAAAGCAAGACAGCTTACCGCTGGCAAAACCGATCCCGGTAGAAGATCAGGTCGAAGATAAAGAAAAAAAACGCAGGGACGCAGAGCAAAGACAAAAGCTCGCCACACAACGCAAACCGATCGAATCAAAGATCAAACGTCTGGAAGAGCAAATGGCCAGGCTCAACGCCAAGAAACAAGACATCTCAGCCCAGCTTGAAGATAGCAATATCTACAGCGATGCGAACAAAGAGAAGCTAAAAGGCCTCTTACTGGATCAGGCGTATCTGGTGAAAGAGCTTGAACAAACTGAGGCAGATTGGCTGGAGCAGCAGGAGTTTTTGGAGGCCGTGTCGTAAAGAAATTAGCTTCATTAAGTCAACCAAGTAGGTGCGATTAGCGCGGCGTAATCGCACACACATCATTGCTCACCTGACACCTCCATCAGTAAAAATATACGAAAGCGATTAGACATGAATCAGGTATTCGTTGATGTGATTGGAGTATTCAACATTCGTACGATTACGCTGCGCTAATCGTACCTACTTGGGATATTTTCTGCGCGAAATAGCAAGCTATCAGAACGTGACAAAAGGCTCAAAAAAACAAGTAATTAACATACTCTAACCCAGTAAATTTAATCGTCCATACAATCATTGGACGATGAGAGATATTTAATTAAAATCATGGGGAGTATATTAAAATTGTCATATTTGATGCGATCATTTGACATCGCATTTTTGTACAGCACAACCTACCCCACTTTTAATCCAAGTCCATGACAATCATCATCCAACCCGCTCGCATTGCAGATGCTGACGCAGTGCTTGCATTTGAATTGCAGAACCGCGACTACTTTGAGCAATGGGTGCACAGCCGCACCGACGCCTATTATGATCTGGCACATGTCCGGGCTACGTTGCATGCTGCAGAGGTTGAGCGCGAGCAGGATAAGTCGTTTCAATATCTGATCTGGGTAGATGATTCTGAGGCTGATCAGCCTCAGTTAGCTGGCAGAATTAATCTCACCAATATCGTCAGACCGCATTACAACAAAGCGACGCTGGGCTACCGCATGGCACAACAGGCAACCGGCAAAGGCATCGTCAGTTGCGCCATTAAATTATTACTGGAAGAAGCTTTCGGTTCACTCAAACTATGGCGTATTGAAGCGGTAGTTCGCCCAGCGAATATCGGTTCGGCGAAGGTCTTAGAGAAAAACGGGTTTAGCCAATTTGGCCGGTCAATTCGCAGCGTAAAATTGCACGGGGAATGGCAGGACTTATTGCACTTTGAACGACGCGCAGAATGATCTGCTGGCTACTTTAGGACTTACGCAAAAATGACGCCGCCAGAACCAAAGATAGCTGTGCGTTGACCTCTCATGTGTTGCTTAGACGGTTGTGGCATCTACATTTGCAGCACAAAACTAAATGTGAACTAACAGGTATAGTGATCTTTTTTTCATGAGAGGAAAGATCATGCCTTTAGTCACTATTACTGTCCGTAAGCCAAAATCGAGTGAATTCAAATCCGGCGTTTTAGATTCCGTGCATGCTGCACTGGTTGAGTCTGGCGTGCCCGTGACTGACAAATTCCATCGTGTATTGGAATTAGAGGCGGATGATTTTCGATTTGATAGCACTTACCCAGATCTGACATCTCCGCGTACTAATGATTTTGTCTTCATTGAAATTCTGTGGTCAGTCGGGCGCAGTGTGAAGATCAAGAAAAAGTTACTCGGCGATTTGATACAACGACTAACAGCGCTGGGCCACAATCCGGAAAACGTGATGGTCTGTTTTAAAGAAACGACCTGGGAAAACTGGTCATTTGGCGGTGGTCGTTTGATACACACCTGATGTGATTTTTGGTTGAAGAAACAGGATTTACATTGCAGCGGCAAGAAAATAGCTAGGGTGCGCCGTGCGCACCGATAAACTTGAGCTGCGGGATCGAGTTGCAAATGGTGCGCATGGCGCACCCTACGTGTATAGAGTTTCCAAATGCTGGTGGTAAATTCGGTGCTAGTGATTTGAGATAAATTGCCTTGCCGCTTGCATCTGCCCTCACCCCAGCCTTCTCCCGCTTGCGGGAGAAGGAGTGATGTGTTTAGTTTGCTTAGCTATGCGCGGATTCAACGCGGATTGAATTTTATAAGTTCAATTTTGCGGATTTAAGTACGCTGATTTAAGCTCGCTGATTCAACTTTATTAAATCAGCCCCCCGCTTCCATCAAGATTAATTCAACTTCTTCAACGCTTCTTTCACATACGCCGCATTGGGACTATTCGGCGATAGCTGCAAGAAGGTGTTGTAGGCGGCTTTTGCCTTTTCGTTGTCATTCAGCCTTGCTCTTGCATCGCCCAGATTGAGGTAGGCGATGGCTCTGGAGGGATCGATTTGCAAGGTGTTTTCAAACCAGCGTGCCGCCTCGGCAAACTTCTCTTGTTTAAAGTAAACGAAACCCAGATTATTCGCGGCCAAACCAAAGTCAGGTCGGTACTTAAGCGCCTCTGTGAAGGCCGCCTCTGCCTGCGGGTATTGTTTTTCCCGATAAAGTTGCAAGCCCTGATCATTGGCACGTTGCGCTAGCTGCCGGGATGAAGCGTCGACCGGTTTAGGCGCAGCGATTTTTTGCTCGCCGCCGTTCAGATTTTTAATCACGATCGGTGCGTCTGTACCGACCTTGTTACGGGCGTCGTCAATCTTGCTGTTGAGCGCAATCGCATCTGCGGACAACTGATCTGTCTTGGCATTTAAGAACTCGGATTCGCTCCGTACTTCAAACACAAATTCACCGCCTTCTGATCCTGGCAGGCTGCCAAATGCGGGTGTCTGTTGCGATACACTGGACACTGCAGGTGCGATGTAAGCTGCCAGCTCGGTAGCGGTGATCATGCCGTCACCATTGAGATCCGCTTTGCCGGACAGGGCTTGTAGTAGCGTCCAGGTGAAGACCGAATGGCCGTTTGGCCCTCCATCAGCGACTAACTGATCCGCGCCACCGGCAGTCAGCATCTGACGACCCAGCCGCTTGGCATTCTCACGCAGGAAACTGCTGGTGCCGCCACCGCGGGTTAAGCCAAGGCCACTGTAGCAGGCGTCCATCACAAACAGGATGTGCTTGGCATTCAGACTCTCGGCGATGTTCTGCAAATCCGTCATCGGGATCGCATCGACGGAGATTTGTTCAGGATCGGAATCAACAGGAATGATGTAGCCCAAATTGCGACCAGAACTCAGTTTGCGGGTAGCACCGTGGCCGGCAAAAAATACAAAAACACGGTCATCTTTTTTCAGTTGTCCATGACCTAGTTTGTCATGAAATACGCTCAGGATATTGTTCCTGGTGGCGTCGGCATTGGTCAGAGTAATGACTTTGTCGCTGGAAAAACCCAGACGGCCAATCAGCATGTCACGAATCGAATTCGCATCTTGTACCGCGTACTGCAACTTGGGCCATTTAGCATAATCATTAATTCCGATGACGACTGCCCAGCTATTTTGGTAATCGGTCGTAATGCTAATTTTTTCTACTGGCGCGGTAGTTTCTTTCCCTACCTTAAATTCGCTGCCATTCCATCCAGCAAAGTGATACCCATCGGCGATCAGTTTATCCAGCACCAGCGGCAACGCCTTGACGGTACGCTCGTGAATATCGTGGAATAAAATAATGCCGCGCTGCTCTTTATCGACTGTCGCCAATACACGGTTCGCGATGGAATTGGGGACGGGATCGGCCCAGTCCAAGGAATCAATATTCCACAACACTGAACGCAAACCAAGGCTGGACAAAATCTGCATGCCTTCCTTATTTTTGGCACCATACGGAAAGCGGAACAAGGACGAGCGCGCGGGATCAATCGCTTTTAATAACTGGTCGGTTTGTGCGATCTCGGCATGCAAACTATCGCCATTTTCTTTCGAGAGCAAGGCATGGCTAAAGCTATGATTTCCAATCGCATACCCGGATGCCAATAATTTTTTGCTGATATCCGCGTTTTTATTCAACTTTTCTTTACCTTGCGCATCAACGGTACCAACGTTGCGCCCGACTTGAAAAAATACCGCAGGCACATTGTATTGTTTGAGTATCGCTGCGATCTCGTCGGTATAAGTCGCATGTGGACCATCATCAAACGTTAAGACGATTGTTTTGGCGGGCAAGCCAGTGCCAAAAATATCCTTGTCTTTGGCTGCAGCAGCAGGATCAACCGGTTCCGGAATCTCAGGGTAAGGCAAGATCACGCCATAGTCTTTAAGGATCTGTTCACGCGGATAGAGTTTGCGCAGCTTGTTGAGGTAATCATCCCAACGCTCCCGTTTTAGCTCTATCGAGCGGGTCTCAAACCGGGAGAAAATGTCTTTTAATTCTTTATCGTATTCTCTTTCGATCTCATCCAAAGCAGTAAGATCATCACCAACGCGTTTATGTAATTTAATCGCTGGCAAAGTTTGTTCTGTCGCAATCGCTTTTTGCAGTTTGAGTAAGACTTCACGGAAAGCCAGCCGATCAGCGTCGAACAAGCCCTCACCGGATTCAATAAAATTGAGCATGGCGTCATAAGCAGCTTCGCGCTCTGGCGCTTTGAGCTTTTTTAATGACTCCAGATAATCATCAACAGCAAGCAGTCGCCCCAGATTTTCATGAAACAAGGCTTGACCAATCCGGTTAGCAGCGGTTTTCTCTTTGGCATTGAGTGACTTTTCGTCGCCTAACAGTACGATCACTTTTCTGTACGCTGCCAGAATATCGCCTAACTCTTTCGGCAACTTGTTTTGCGATGGAGCGATATCAACGAGATCGGCCTTTCCCTGCTCTGGCTTTGTTGTCTTGCTGGTAGAAAAAATATAAGCGCCTGATGCGACCAAAGCCGTAACAACTAGGGCGGCAATGGCGAGAATAATTTTGCGAGATTGGCTCATGAAGTAATTACGTGTGTCGGCAAAGTTGGATTGAGTTGCTAAGGCTGTAAGACCGAAAAGCGAAACAAGAATGGTGTAGTTGCAATCAAGCCGTATCTTAAGTCAGATCATGATATTTTTGACAAAAATTTGCTTCAATCAATGTGGGCAAGACATCGTGAATAGATCAGAAACATGCCAATTGATTTGTTGTCTCAGGCATCAGTTCAGCTAGGTTTTAGATATCATTGCCATAGACTAGTATTAAATACTCCCAGCTAGTATAATTTATTGTCCATATAATCATTGGGCAATGAGGCATATTTCATAAAAATGATAGGGAGTATATTAAATACTCTTTTTATTCGTGGTATTGAGTGAAAGATGTTTCCGTCACAAAGTATGAGAACCAATCCGTGATTTGCATCACTCCTGAATTACAACAAAAACCGCATGACTCTTTTCAAAGTCATGCGGTGCTTTTGTGGTCTACTCCAATCAGATCGAGCTTAGGTGATCAAATAACGATCGCTTCTTTTTTCTCTGATTTATTTAATAAATCCTTCGCTGCCAATGCAAGAAATGCATCAACTGCTGACGCACTTGCGCCACCGGTTTGTATGCTTGGTACCATGGCGATGTGACCTTTTTCAATCGCTTCAGCAAAGCGCAGTAAGACTGTTTGCTGGAATTGCAGTTCTGGACCGCCATAGGCTTCTACATTCAAGCGAGTTGCTTTTGCTTGCGCCTCACCGACTTGTTGAAGTTGATACGCTTCGGCGTTGGCCAGAGTACGTTTGGCATCGGCGGCACCAGACGCCGTTTGGCGTGCTTCTTCCGCTGCTTTGATCGCTTTCTGAACTGCTGCACTACCTTGGTTTTCGGCGATTTTGACGGCTAATTCTGATTCGGTAATGGCCGTTTGTTGTTTCGCTTTGGCCTCTGCCTCACGCAAAATACGTTCTTGTACTGCTGCAGTTTCTTTGGTTTTGTAGGTCTCTAATTGTTCTCTCGACACTTGGCGTTCACGCAGTTGTTTTAGGATGACTTCAATTTGCGTATCCCCTGTTTTGGCGCGCGGAGTGCCGATCAGGACTTCATTTAAAGTCAGGTTATAGCCTTCAAAGTTTTTGCGCATTTCTGCTTTGGCACGCTCTTGGATATCGGAACGCTCTTGCAATAATTCGATCAGCGTTTTGCCTTGTCCTATATTTTTAAAATAAGCAGCAACCATCGGGTCCAGCGTTTGCTCAACCAATTTTTGGATATCGCCGAAGCGCTGAATCACAAGCGGTGCCATTTTGTAGTCGATATTAACGACTACAGATAATGGCAAATCAGGCTCAAACGCATCTTTGGTAATTAAGGACACTTCGCTCAAATGCTTATCTAACTCATGCGAACCAACAGCCCCTGATTGCCATTTCAAAATGAAATTCGTTGTTGGGACATCGATGACCCGTTTAGCATAAGGATTAAGTGCGTATTTTCCAGGTAATAGCGGCGCGGCTTGTACACCTTTTTCATCACTGCCCACCAGTTCACCATGACGATATGCCTCACCTGTCACATCATTACCGGCTTTGCCAGTGTAAGAGACAACCACACCGACATAGCCCACCGCGACCACGCGTTTCTCCACGATTTCATAACTAGCGAAACGTGCATTCAGATAATAAGTACCTTCCACCAAGACTTGTAATTGGCGACCTTTATAACCACCGGCATCGATAAAGACTTCAGGATTTTGATAATCATGGTGATAGCTAGCAGCGTGATGGGGATCGGCACCAACCACGGGTGCAACGATGGTGCCCTCTGGCAGAGATTGGCCTTCATGCGTAGTAATGACAGCTAGTTTATCGTCACGGATCACAAGAGGCTGAAAGCCGTTACGCTTTCTGAGTTCATTTAACATTTCTGCCAATTGACCAACGACCTGACCTTCGCTATTGATATTGGTGTCGCCTGGCAAAGGCAAGGCGTAGACTTTTTCAGAACTCAAGACGACGAATTGAGCAAGGTTGATCGCATAAGTACCTTCGCGCAGAATTTTTCTTTGCAAGCCCTTTTGACCTGCGCTGGTCAAAAATCCACGCACATCCGTAAAGTCATTTGCCGTTTTATTGCAGGCTAGATTTTGTGTCGGCGCCATCGCTTGTCCGTCGCGGGCAAATACATAGGCAAGCGTGCCCTGCTGTATCGTTACTAGATCATGCCGATGAATCGCATATTGAAATGGGAAGAATAAATGGAAGCCACCACGTAAGACTTCGGGCTGAAAACCAGCCTCACCGCTTAAGGCGATAAATCCATGTTCTAAGGAACCTGACAGTGACCATTTCTTTTCTACGATACCGATTTTTTCGTTGGAGATATACACCAGCATATTGCTGGCGTACACCAAAATAACGAGGGCAAGTACGGAGACTGCCAAAATAATTTCAAGCATGATGAATCCTTTTTTTATGAATCCCGAATTTCTGGAAATGCAGCGGCCTGACTAGCACTGGATAAGCGCTAGCTGAACTACTGTTTGCTTTTTTTGTGGAAAAATAGGGAGCCTGTCACGCTCCATAAGAAAATTAAGAAGGTCGTCGCGGCACTTCTGTTGCGATGACTTTTTGGGACTTAACGACTTGCATTGCGGTAGCGATCAGGCCACTCATATCACCCAAATTGGCTGGGATAATGATGGAATTATTGGTCTTAGCCAAATTGGCAAAAGCCGCTACATATTGCTCAGCAACTTTAAGATTAGCGGCATCAGAGCCACCTGGTAATTGCATCGCAGCGGCAGTTTTACGAATCGCTTCTGCACTCGCTTCTGCAATAGAGAGGATAGCGGCTGCCTGACCTTGCGCACGATTAATCGATGCTTGCATTTCACCTTCTGATTTGGCGATGGAAGCTTCTCTCTCACCGGTTGCAATATTGATTTGTTCTTGCTTACGACCTTCCGACGCGGCGATCAGGGCACGTTTTTCACGCTCGGCAGTAATCTGCGCCTGCATCGCATGCAGAATCTCTTTGGGTGGTGTGAGGTCTTTGATTTCGTAACGCAAGACTTTGACACCCCAATTAGCGGCGGATTCATCAATCGCATTCACGATCGTTGTATTGATGTGGTCGCGCTCTTCAAATGTTTTGTCCAGTTCCATCTTACCGATGACAGAACGCAAGGTGGTTTGTGCCAGTTGCGTAATCGCAGCGATGTAATTGGAAGACCCATACGATGCGCGCATCGCATCCGTAATTTGAAAATACAAAATACCGTCCACTTGCAACTGTGTGTTGTCGCGCGTAATACATACTTGCGGTGGCACATCCAACGGGATTTCTTTCAAAATATGTTTGTAGGCTATGCGATCAACAAAAGGAACAACAATGTTTAAACCTGGCCCCAGAGTTGCATGATATTTACCCAAACGCTCGACTACCCAAGCATGCTGTTGCGGCACGACATTAATGGTTTTGATGACAAAGACCATTGCCAGAACAAACAGAATTAAAGCTACACCACTAAAACTACCCATATACACTCCATAAAATTCAAATCGGTTTCAGACAAATTAAGATGACTCAATATAGTGACTAAGTACCACTACCAAGCACGACTACTAAGTCATTACGACTAAACAGTTGCAACGGCATTGCCGTGTTTTACGACGGTTTTACAATTAAACGACTTCCTTGTATTTCATCAATCACATATACGCCAGGATACCCAGCTGAGTGCTGCAACTCTACATCCCACATTGCACCGCGATACATGGAACGCGCATTAAATTTACCGTTACCGGCATCTTTCCATTCATCGATTTGCAGGGTCTGACCGATGTCCATATTCACATTCGGATCACGCGCAGCATCCACGTTTTTTGTAAAACCGTACTTGCTTTTATGCAGCGTGACCGTAGCAACCGCACCCACCAAAGCGGCAATAATCAATTGTGTGGAGACACCAAAATTGAAGAAAGCAACCAAGGCACCAGCCACAATGCCGATAGAAATCATTAACAAATAAAAAGTGCCAGTAAACAATTCTAGTATCACCACCAAACCCGCCAACACCAGCCACATCATCCATGCGTTCATAGTCGTTTTTTCTCCTTATCTTTTTTCATCACTATTCAAGTTCAATATCGCCAACATCGGTGAATCGTCGTATTCTGCGCGATTTGTTTCAAACGGTCATCGGTAATCGCGTTGAGAATTTACTCACCAAATTCTGTAAAAAAAAGCCCCCGCTACCTTTTGGCAGCGAGGGCTATTTTTATGAATTTTGTTGGAGTATTGATTTTATTTTTATTACTGTTAAGGCATCGGTAGTCTAGTCTAAATTCCGTAAACTACAACCACTAAAATCAGTCTTGTTGCGGCGCACCAACAAAAAAGCGTGAGCCTGTTTTTGATACAGGCTCACGCTTTATTTTGCTACTGACGACTGAAATTGGTGAGTTTTTTATTTGCTCACAGCCGCCAGTTTTTGCCAGGTATCAATGACAGAATCAGGATTGAGTGAAATAGACTCTATACCTTCCTTCATCAACCATTCTGCAAAGTCAGGATGATCGGATGGGCCCTGACCGCAAATACCAACGTACTTATTCAATTTGATGCAGGCAGCAATGGCGCGTGACAGCAAAGCACGCACAGCAGGATCACGCTCATCAAAATCAGCCGCCAGCAACTCCATGCCGGAATCTCGATCCAAGCCCAGTGTAAGCTGAGTCAGATCGTTGGAACCGATCGAGAAGCCATCAAAGAATTGCAAGAATTCTTCTGCCAAAATCGCATTAGATGGGACCTCGCACATCATGATAATGCGCAAGCCGTTTTCACCACGCTTGAGGCCGTTTTTGGCGAGCAGATTCACTACTTTTTCTGCCTGCCCCAAAGTACGGACGAAAGGCACCATGATCTCGACATTGGTGAGACCCATATCGTTACGGACACGTTTCATTGCCAGGCATTCCATCTCAAACGACTCAGCAAAGTCACCTGCCAAATAACGCGCTGCACCGCGGAAGCCTAACATCGGATTTTCTTCATCCGGCTCGTAACGTGATCCGCCGATCAACTTTTTATATTCGTTCGATTTAAAATCAGACAAACGCACGATGACTTTTTTCGGCCAGAATGCGGCTGCGATCGTAGCGATACCTTCGGCTAATTTGTCAACATAGAACGCTCTTGGAGAAGCATGTCCACGCGCGACCGATTCAACTGCTTTTTTCAGATCTGCATCAATATTCGGATATTCCAGAATCGCTTTTGGATGAACACCGATATTGTTGTTGATGATGAACTCTAAACGCGCCAGACCCACACCTTCGTTTGGTACGGATTGGAAATCAAATGCCAATTGCGGATTGCCCACATTGAGCATAATTTTGAGTGGCAGCTTAGGCAATTCGCCACGCATTTCTTCTGTGATTTCTGTCTCTAGCAAACCGTCGTAGATTTTGCCTTCGTCACCCTCGGCACAAGATACGGTGACCAGCGTGCCGTCTTTAAGCAATTCAGTCGCATCGCCGCAACCAACTACCGCAGGCACACCCAACTCACGCGCAATAATCGCTGCGTGGCAAGTACGGCCACCGCGATTAGTCACGATCGCTGCAGCACGCTTCATGACGGGTTCCCAGTTAGGATCGGTCATGTCGGCAACTAATACGTCACCTGGTTGCACGCGCTCCATTTCGGATGGATCATGGATCACACGGACGCGACCTGCGCCGATTTTCTGTCCAATGGCACGGCCAGACGTAATAACTGTGCCGGTACCTTTGAGCTTAAAGCGTTGCTGCGCATCGGTTGATTTTTGTTGTGATTTAACGGTTTCTGGACGTGCCTGCAAAATGTAGAGTTTGCCGTCACGACCATCTTTGCCCCACTCGATATCCATAGGACGACCGTAGTGTTTTTCGATGATGACAGCGTACTTGGCCAGCTCAACCACTTCAGTATCGTTGAGCGAATAGCGATTGCGCAGTTCGATAGGGACATCGACTGTTTTAACAGAGCGACCTGCTTTGGCTTCGCCAGTAAATTCCATTTTGATCAGCTTGGAACCGATATTGCGGCGGATCACTGGCAATTTACCTAGTTCCAGCATCGGCTTATGAACATAAAATTCATCAGGATTGACCGCGCCCTGCACTACTGTTTCGCCCAGACCGTAGCTGGATGTGATGAAAACCACATCCTTAAAACCGGACTCGGTATCAATCGTGAACATCACACCAGCCGCGCCCAGATCAGAACGTACCATGCGCTGCACCCCCGCCGACAAGGCGACCTCAGCATGCGTAAAGCCTTTGTGTACACGGTAGGAAATGGCACGGTCGTTATACAGCGATGCAAAAACATGCTTCATCGCTTCTAACACGTTGTCGATGCCGACCACGTTGAGGAAAGTCTCTTGCTGACCTGCAAATGAGGCATCTGGTAAATCTTCTGCCGTGGCTGAGGAGCGCACAGCAAATGACATTTCCGCCGTCGAGTCTGCAACCAAGCGGTTATAAAACTCTTCAATCTCTTTTTGCAAACGTGGCTGAAACGGCGTATCAATAATCCATTGACGGATTTCGGCACCCGCTCTTGCCAGTTCTTTGACGTCTTCAATATCTAAACTGACGAGGCGATCAGCGATACGCTGCGCCAATGGTGCGCCGCCGTTTTCGCTATACGATAAAAAATCACGGAAAGCCTGTGCTGTTGTGGCAAAACCACCCGGAACACGGACACCTGCCGTTGCCAGCTGGCTAATCATTTCGCCTAAAGATGCATTTTTCCCGCCGACGGATTCAACATCCGTCATTCGTAAATGCTCAAACGAGGCGACATAAGTTGCCTCGGTAATTGCTGCGTTGGACATAACAACCTCTTTTTGATGGTAAGAAATCTGTACTAGTCATGGCACATGCTAATCGATACGGATCTTTACTGCTCTGAATGCTCTTACTTAGTGCAAACTACTTCGTCCATCGCTGTTTTTTTTGTTATTCTTAGTATCAATGCGCGAAGACAAAGAGGAGCTGAAAGAAAAGTAACTATTGCGTGCAACTTGCTGGCTGCCATTTTACATGGAGTGCCAGCTAATTTGCCCACGTAAAGTTAGAATTTAGCGTCTTTTTTGTTATAAGTATAGAAAGAATTTTTGTGCGGCGAAATAAATCGCTGTGCAAACAAGTCATCCACCCAGCCGAGCAAAGACTCCATGCCTGATCCACTACAACCGCCCATCCCACCCGCTAACCGGACCGTATTTTTTGTATCGGATGGTACGGGTATTACTGCCGAAACTTTTGGTCATTCAGTTTTAACCCAATTTGACTTAAAGTTTAAGCAAGTTCGATTACCTTTCATCGACACCTTAGACAAAGCGCATGACGCGGCGCGCAAAATTAATGAGGCTTTGGCTGTTGACGGCAATCGCCCTATTATTTTTTCTACCTTGGTTAAAACTGATCTGGCCGAAGTGGTATTTAAATCCAAAGGCATGCATATGGATTTGATCCAAACCTTTGTCGCGCCACTGGAGCACGAGCTGGGCGTGAAATCCAGCCACACCATCGGTCGCAGCCACAACATGACCGATTCGGAAGAATATAAAAACCGTATCGAGGCAATCAACTTTTCATTAGCGCATGACGACGGTCAATCGCATAAAAATCTGTCGGCAGCCGATGTCATTCTGGTCGGCGTATCGCGCTCGGGCAAAACTCCGACCAGCTTATACCTGGCAATGCAATACGGGATTAAAGCAGCGAATTATCCTTTAATACCGGATGATTTTGAGCGTGGCAAATTACCGTCTAACCTGCCGCCGTATAAGGCAAAAATTTTTGGCTTGAGCATCGCGCCGGAGCGCTTATCCGAGATCCGCAACGAGCGCCGCCCTGGTAGCAAATATGCGTCTTTAGAAAATTGTCGCTATGAAGTCAACGAAGCAGAAGCGATGATGAAGCGTGAAGGCATACGCTGGTTATCATCCACCACCAAGTCAATCGAAGAAATCTCCACCACAATTTTGCAAGAGATTAAATCGGATGTGAGGATTTACTAAGTAGCTTGAAGTCAAGTAGGCATGGCGCTGAGTAGAAGCAAAAAACGCAGAGAGTAAATCACCTTTGCGTTCTTTGTACCTCTGTGTTACGCACTCATTTTCAAGCTAACTCGTATGTTTAATACCAAAAAATTCCGGTACAAATCAATATACTCCCCGTTATTTTTAATAAATATGCCACAGTATCCAATGATTATATGGACGCTTAATATATACCCACCGGCAGTATAAAAATCATTAAAGGAAAACCTGTAGCTGATTTTCTGCTGAGAAAACCAAAAACAGATATTTTTATGCATACGATAGAACAAGCGGCGTTTGCCGCATGGCCTGCGCTGGAGCAACAAGATGTTGACGGCTGGCGGCTGCGTTTTTCTGAGGGGTATACCAAGCGCGCCAATTCTGCGAATGCCTTAGTCAGGATCACAAGCTTGCCAGAAACACAGATCAAGCACATCGAAGAGATTTTCCACGCACGCAAGCTAACGCCTATTTTCCGCCTGGCGTCATTTTGTACGTCGCCCGAGGTTGACCAGAGCTTAGAAAAACAAGGCTATCAGTTTGCCGATTTGTCGCTGGTAATGACAGTCAATTTGGCTGAAAGTCGTAATAACGATATGGGCGATGATGCTCATGAACAGGGCTTCCTCATTGAGGTAAAACCGTGGCTGAGCGCTTTCCAAGAACTATCTGGTTATGAGGCAATAGGATAAAAAATCCATCTGCGAATGCTGCAGGCGATCCAAGGTCAATGCGCTTTTGCGGTATTGCGAGAAGGCGGCCAGATAGTCTGCTGCGGGCTTGGTGTGATCACTGGCACACAGTTGGGATTATTTGATGTCGTCACGCATCCCGATTTTCGCGGGCGAGGGTTGGCACAACAACTTTGCAGCAAACTCATGGTATGGGGTAAATCAGGCGGTGCCAGCGATGCTTATCTGCAAGTCGTAGCGGCGAATGCAACAGCCATCCGGGTGTATGAAAAACTGGGGTTTAGCCGTTGTTATCATTATTGGTATCGGCTGCATCCTTGATGCCTGTTAGGTAGTCTTGATCAAAAAATCAAAAAAATAGAGCGAGAAATTGGCGCTCTATTTTTTATGTAACCTTACAATTTACAGCGATTGTCTGACTTGCTCAAAAAAACAAATTGCAGCACTGGCAGCAACATTCAGCGACTCGATTTCTGCCCGCTGCGGGATAGTAACGGTGTGGCTTGCCAGCGCCATCAAATCCTCTGCTACGCCCTGCCCTTCATGACCGAATAGCCATGCGACAGGCTGATTTAAATTTACCTGATAAATCGTCTGTGTCGTATGCGAGCTGGTTGCCAGAATCGGTATGCGGGTATTGTTGAGTAAACTGTGCAGATCAACATTTTCAAAAATATTTAGCAAAAAATGTGCGCCCATCCCAGCCCGCATCACTTTAGGCGACCACGCAAAAGCGGTACCGGGACTACAAAATACGTTGCGAATGCCTGCGCCAGCGGCGCTGCGCAAGATCGATCCTAAGTTGCCAGGATCTTGTAAATTATCGAGCAAGACTGAGGATTCTTGCAGCAGTGCCGGGAATACCGGATCAGGCGTGGCGATGATAAACATGACACCAATGCCGTGTTCGACCTGACTCAACGCATTGTACAAAGCATCAGGCAAACAAATACATTGCGCCTTTTCGCTACACAGCGAGAGTATTGATTCCACCTCAGGGTGATGGACGCTGCCCTCAGAAATAATACAGATTTGCGGTGCGCCCAGATGCTGCCAATATGCCTGACATAAATGCACGCCATCCAGCAAAGTACGGCCAGACTTACGACGCGCTTGCGAGCTGGTGGCAAGCAGCTTCAGTTCTTTAAAGAGCGGATTATCGCGGGAAGTAATTGATTTCATTGAGTCAGAAATTGGGGTCAGTCTTTTGGAAGCTAGAGCTTAACAACGCTCTTACCGGCGCATAAGATTTTCTATGAATTGGCGAGACGCCATGTTCACGCAATAACGCCAAATGTAAGGCGGTAGGATAACCTTTGTGCTGATCCAAAGCGTATTGCGGATACTGCAAATGCAATTGTGCCAGACGGTGGTCACGAGCCGTTTTTGCCAAAATCGAGGCGGCTGAAATAGCTTGTACTTTGTCATCGCCTTTGACGATCGCCTCTGATCGTACCGACATGACAGGACAACGATTGCCGTCAATCAGTGCCAGTGTCGGCTGGATGGCTAAACCCTCTACTGCGCGGCGCATTGCCAGCATGGTGGCCTGCAAAATATTAAGCTCATCAATTTCTTGCTCAGAACATTCGGCAATAGACCAGGCCAGCGCATATTGCTTAATCTCAATCGCTAACTGGTCGCGCCTGGCCTCACTCAGTTTCTTAGAATCGCGCAAACCGGCAATCGGATGCGCAGGATTAAGGATCACTGCCGCAGCCATCACAGGACCAGCTAACGGACCGCGCCCCGCTTCGTCTACACCACAAATTAATTCGCCTTCATAATCAAACAGCGAGAAGGTGGAGTCGATTTTACTCATCTAAAAATGCTTTCAATTTGGCTTGGTCTAAAAAATAATGGCAAATCTGCTGCTCCGGCGCATTGACTTTTTTACCCACAAGCACTGGCACTAACTCATCATATAAAGCGAGCAAAGCATCGTCGGCATCAACATCCAGCACATGTACGGTGAAGTTAAAGTCGTTGGAAAACGCTTGCAACTGCGCCAGCATGTCGTCGCAAAGATGGCAATAACTGCGGGAATAAAGGGTGAATTCGGTCATTTTACTTTGATCTGAGAGGAATATTACCTATACTCCCCGATTATTTTCATTAATATGCCAGATTGTCCAATGATCTATTGGACAATTAAAATATACTTACCTAGAGTATATTTTCAGCATTCAAGCCAATCATTATGTAACTGGCGAAAAACTGCCAAACAATTCTGACGTCATTATAAGTGGATAGATTCGGTCTAAGCGACTACTACAGAAGTCTTTCAAGCACTTACAAAAAAACTGCCCACACGAGTGCGGGCAGTTTTTGTTAATGTGGTGACGCACGTAAAATCAAATTACTGAGCAGCAGGACGAATCGGGATGAATTTAGAAATATTGTCCCGGCGGACTAACAAGACGGCAGCTTTTTTCGCATCAAGTTTTGCGACCATAGCAGCAAACTGCTTAGCATCTTTGACATCGACATTATTCAAGGTCAGGATGATGTCACCTTGCTGCAGACCTGCTTGCGCTGCGGGGCCTTCAACAGAATCGATAACCACACCGCTGGCGCCTGGCAATTCTTTCTTTTGCGCGTCGGTCATGTCGGTGACAAAAATACCTAAGACGTTTGTTGCTTGTTCACGCTTAGGTTTTTTATCCGTTTTCGCAGCGACTTTATTATCAGCTTCTGCTTCCGCCACCACAACGGATAACTCACGTGCGGCACCTTTACGCCAAATGGAGATAGTGGCTTTTGAACCCGGCTTCACCATGCCAACAATACGTGGCAGATCGCTAGATTTTTCTATAGCGATGCCATTAAATTTAAGGATAACGTCGCCATCTTGGACGCCTGCTTTGTCTGCCGGCGCACCTGGCTCGACCTGGCTGACTAAGGCACCTTGGGCTTTGGACAAACCGATGGATTCTGCGACCTCTTTAGACATTTCGCCGAGCAATACACCGATACGACCGCGTGTGACTTTGCCACCTGATTTTAACTGGTCGGCGACCCGCATCGCCTCATTGATCGGAATCGCGAAGGAAATACCCATATAACCGCCAGAGCGACTATAAATCTGGGAGTTGATACCGATCACTTCGCCACGCATATTGATCAGCGGACCGCCTGAATTGCCAGGATTGACGGCAACGTCTGTTTGGATCAAAGGCAGATAATCTCCTGTATCACGGGCTTTAGCAGAGATAATCCCGGCGGTAACTGTGTTGTCCAGATCAAACGGAGAACCGATCGCCAGTACCCATTCGCCTGCTCTAATTTTGTCTGAATCACCAATCGACAAACGTGGCAACTTGCTGCCTTCGATTTTTAATACGGCGACGTCAGTACGTTGATCTGAGCCTATAACTTTGGCTTTGAATTCGCGCTTGTCGGTGAGTTTAACGTAGACTTCTGAAGCGCCTTCAACTACGTGGGTGTTGGTCAGAACATAACCGTCTTGCGAGATGATAAAACCGGAGCCTACGCCGCGCGGAATTTCTTCTTCTTGCCGCTGAGGTGCTTTTTTACGACCCTTTGGTGTTGGTGCAGGTTGCTGCTTGGGAATTGGCATACCGAAGAAGCGACGGAAAAACTCTTGCATCTGCTCGTCATCTCCGCCCATTTCCATTTGCCCTTGCTGGACTTTTTCTGTGGTGCGGATATTCACTACGGCAGGACTGGTTTTATCCACCAAGTCCGTAAAATCAGGTAAGCCAGTAACTAGGGGAGCTGTTGCAGATGCTGGTGCGGCCTCGGCCAATGTCGCACCCATCACGGTTGGGGCGATAAAGCCAAAACAGGCACTGATCGTTAAAGTGGAAATGACGGTGGAAACAAAATTTTTGACAGGGAAGCGTGGTGTTATTTTCATGGCATCATCACTTAGGTTTAAATTCAATGGAGTTTATGACTTGTTTAATTGCAGCAAATGGTACCTCGCCTACAGCGGTCAACCAATAATCTCCATGACGCTTACCCATAATTGTAACCGCGCCTTGCTGCAAACTACCCTCAGTCCGGCCTTGAGTATCTGGCTCGATAAAGACCGAAATCGCAGCAATGCCATCAGAAAAAATCATTTGTATGACTTCATGAGGTTTAGGCTGACTAGCTGCGGATGCCGCTGCCGTAGTTGAACCATTTGATGCAATTGACACAGGAATCAAGCGCTTCATCTCACGGTTTTTCTTAAATCCTGCGGGTAAAGCCATCACTACCCAACCAGAATTGATATTAGGCTGTACTGTGAGGTTTTCAACATGCCATTGTGCCGTATTTTGAAAACTTGGCTTAACGCGGCTCTTATCGATATCACCCAAGTAAAGCTGGGTGAAGGCAATTTGCTCTATCACTTCATTTTTTGCATTAACGGTTTGTGCACGTAATAACAAACCTGAGGTCTGATCCATGCACAAGCGATAGCCATAGCGATAAATATCTTTAGGCTCGAAGCTCAATACCTGACATTGGGAGCCTGCGACGCGACTAAGTTCGGCTTTTTTAATCGAGTACGATTCTGGCAAGGATTGTGCATTGCTGGTGAGCAAAGAAGGGAATACTTCTTGGGTAACTTGTTTTTCAACCTGTATGGTTTTACTTTCAGGCAGATAACAAGTTACCTCGTCATTATGTCTAACGTATTCTCTTGGCTTGCCATCCAGAATTTCTAGTTTTTCTAGCTCGTTATTGGCTTCCAACAAATGCGTAATGCGCGAGGTGCGCATTTGATTCGCTTGCTGATATACGAAGGTACCGGAGTAATTGAGCTTTTGCGCTGAACTTTGCATCTTACGCAGCAGGCTTGGTATGTCCTGCGCTTCCTGACTTTGCGCATACAGCAAAGGACTCGCAGCAATACCTGCAATCAGCAAAAATAAAGGAAAACTTGAACGCGGCAACAGCATAGTGTCTATTTTTCCGATACTAAAGAAGCGGGAGCTGCAGAACTGGAATAAGGGACGTTAGCACGGGTTGCGTACTGCGTACCATTTTCTATAGACGGAGAAAATTTCTGATGCGCCTGTAAATAACTATCCAGCCGAGGATCACGCAACATTTCTATCTGATCGGATAATTTAGCTTTTACTTCCGGTGCGGTGGTATTAGAAACCAGCTGTACTAAATCTCCATTTGTCAGAGATGAATTTTGTGACGCTGAGCTTGGCGTATTAGATGGCGTATTTATCTGGGCGACATTGGCTTGAGTGTTGAGATTAGCTTGCAAGTTATCGCCACCTGAATTGGATGGTATTTGCGGCACTAATACAAACGCAAGCAACACAGCTGCAGCAACACCCGACATTGTCATGTAGCGAGAAAAACGCGAGCGATTGGTGAAGCTCAGCGTTGGCTCTGCTGGAGTCGAACTTGCTTGACTTAGCTGGCGTTGTGGCGCGAGGACGACAGGTTCAGCGTCTAGCAGCGCTTTCATTTTTGAAGAAAAATCAGCACTTAAGTTAAACGACAAATCATCGGAGCGCAATACATCACCAATTTGATGATAAATTTCCCATGCTTCTTTCGATTCCGCGTGATCTGCAGCACTCAGGCTGGCAAGCGCCATATCGAGTTGTGCATCAGTTAGCTGATTATCGAGCAAAGCTGAAATGCGTTCTTGTTTAGTGGTATCTGTCTTCATGATCTTATCCGCAATTTTTACTACTTAATATATTCAAATCTGCTTTGTCAGTCTATCTTGTAAGTGTTCGACGCTGCCTCAGTCTGGCTTCACCATCGCTGATCCAGAGTTGTCCCCAGCATGGGACGCAACTTCTCAGCGATCGCCTCCCTTGCCCGAAAAATGCGGCTCCTCACGGTGCCAATCGGGCACAACATGACTTCTGCAATTTCGTCATAACTCAAACCTTCAATTTCACGCAAAGTAATCGCACTACGCAATTCTTCTGGCAGGGCAAGCATTGCATTATTCACAGTATCTGCGATCTGCTTACTGGCCAACAAAGACTCTGGTGTATTGATATCCCTTAGTCCGTCCGCGTCGACAAAAGTTTCTGCCTCTTCGATATCAGCATCTGTCGAAGTGGGTGCACGCCGTCCTTGCGTCACCAGATAATTTTTAGCAGTATTCACACCGATTCTGTACAACCAAGTATAGAAAGCGGCATCTCCACGAAAATTCCCCATCGCGCGGTAAGCTTTAATAAAAGATTCTTGCACCACGTCTTCAGCTTCTGCCTGATCATGGACGAGACGAGACACAAGCCGCATGAGTTTCCTTTGATATTTAGAAACCAATAGCTCAAATGCTTTTTTGTCACCACGCTGGACGCGCTCAACAAGTAGTTGATCAATCTCGCGCTCTGTCGTCACTCACTGTTTCCTATTTTCGGGAGAATTTAAACGCGATATGCTGTGTAGATCACATACACCGGTTAAAAGTTCCCAGGTTGTGCTGCTGTATTTTTCTGCGCCTGCTGATGAATAGCAATCCAGCGCAACGCTACGGATAATTTACGCCAGGAGCGCGCATCAACGCAGTCAGGCAAAATGGGAACAATATGTATGCGCCGTCCCTGATCATCTTGCGACTGCAAATGTAGCAGTAACAAATGCGACCATAAAGTAGTAGCGTCAGTCATGGTAACTACATATGACTGCCATGCGTCGGATTGTTTTATAAAGCGTCGCAAGATAATTCTGCCAGAAGCGGTAATATCTATTTTTACTGACAAACGATTATTTAAAAATGCCATAAATCGATAAGCTATTAATACTAGACTTACGAATATTAATAACAACCGAAAAAATAAATGCCAACTTAGTTGCCACCCAAACGACCATACACTGCACACAACGATACCAGTTACCAGAACACACATACAGGCGGTCGCTAATAATAGGCAGCGTGATGGTGCAATAGTGGCAGACAGGCTTATCGACATGAGTCACCAAAAGAAAGCGGCACTTCGTTCCTAAGAACTGAAGTGCCGAATTATTTCATTTAAACTGGCAAATTAGATTTGCAAATCAATTACAAAAATAGTAATTTAAACTTTACCAAAAATTAATGTGCCGTTTGTACCACCAAAGCCAAAAGAGTTTTTCATCGCAAAATTGATGTTCATTTCTCTAGCCGTATTAGCGCAGTAATCGAGATCGCATTCTGGATCTTGATTAAAAATATTAATTGTTGGTGGTGAAATTTGATGATGCAGCGCCAAAACGGTAAATACAGATTCCAAACCACCAGCGCCGCCTAATAAATGTCCGGTCATCGATTTGGTCGAATTGACAGTTATTTTATAAGCATAATCACCGAAGGTTGCTTTGATCGCATCTGTTTCATTCTTATCACCTAAAGACGTGGACGTACCGTGTGCATTTAGGTAATTAATTTGATCAGGATTGATTTCTGCATTTTTCATTGCATTGACCATACTGCGACGAGGCCCATCCATTGATGGCGATGTGATGTGATACGCATCTCCACTCATACCAAAACCTAGCACTTCTGCATAAATTTTGGCTCCGCGTGCTTTGGCGTGTTCGTATTCTTCCAGCACCATGACACCGGCACCTTCACCTAAGACAAAACCATCTCTATCCTTATCCCATGGACGGGATGCAGTAGCTGGGTCATCATTACGTGAAGAGAGTGCGCGAGCAGAAGCAAAGCCGCCTAAACCCAGTGGAGAAATAGTAGATTCCGCACCCCCAGCAATCATGACGTCAGCATCACCGTACTCGATCATACGAGCGGCAGAACCAATACAATGTAAGCCGGTGGTACAAGCAGTAACAATCGCCAGATTTGGCCCTTTTAAGCCAAACTTAATCGATAAGTGACCAGAAATCATATTAATGATTGAGGCAGGAACGAAGAACGGACTGATACGACGTGGGCCACGCTCAGTCAAAATATCTTTAGTTTCTTCAATCAGTGGCAAACCACCAATCCCAGAACCAACGATTACGCCGATACGCTCAGCATTTTCTTCAGTGACGTTAAGACCACTATCACGGAAAGCCTGCATTCCAGCAGCCACACCGTAATGGATAAACGTATCCATATTGCGAGCTTCTTTAGCGGGGATATATTCCTCGATATTGAAGCCTTTAACCTCTCCCGCAAAATGCGTAGAGAAAGGTGTTGCATCAAATTTGGTAATAGTGGCAATACCGGATTTGCCTGCAGTTACGCCACCCCATGCATCGGCAATAGTATTGCCAACTGGGGAAACGCAACCGAGACCGGTGACCACGACACGACGTTTAAGCGTACGGCTCAAGCGCTTCTCCTGGACTTGAAAACTGGTTATGCTTGGATTTCGTTGCGGCAATACAGCGATGACCGCAGACGATTACATTAAAACTCAACAGGCTTAAAGCCAATATTAAGCTTTAACGTGCGCAGTAGCGTAGTCGATTGCTTGTTGCACAGTAGTGATTTTTTCAGCTTGTTCGTCAGGAATTTCCATTTCGAACTCATCTTCAAGAGCCATGACTAATTCAACTGTATCAAGGGAATCAGCACCCAGATCATCCACAAAGGAAGATTCGATTTTGATGTCTGCTTCAGCGACGCCCAATTGTTCAGCGACGATTTTCTTAACGCGTTGTTCGATATCTGACATGTGATTCTCCATTAGTGGTTTCAGAAAGTGCGCGCATTTTAGCAGGTTTGCGCGCAAAAAAAGCAAGTAAGTATTTTACAGGCATATCTCCGCTTATTTGCAGCGATTAACCCGATAAATACCAATAAAACTAAATTAATCGAAATTAACTTAAATACATCCCACCATTAACATGCAGCGTTGTTCCAGTAATATAACCCGCTGCAGGTGATGCGAGAAAAAGAGTTGCGGCTGCAATATCTTCCGGCTGACCTAATCTAGCCAATGGAATTTGCTGCAGAATTGCCACTTTTTGATCGTCTGTCAACGATTTGGTCATGTCTGTGTCAATAAAACCAGGCGCTATACAATTAACTGTAATGTTACGGCTACCAATTTCACGCGCCAGCGCACGACTCATGCCGGCAACACCAGCTTTTGCGGCTGCGTAGTTCATTTGCCCAGGATTGCCAGCAGAACCGACGACTGAGGTGATATTGATGATACGCCCGTGTTTTGCCTTCATCATACCGCGCAATACGGCGCGTGAAAGACGCCCGACGGAACTTAGATTAGTCGAGATAACACTATCCCACTCCTCCTCTTTCATACGCATCGCTAATTGATCTTGCGTAATGCCAGCGTTGTTAACCAAGATAGACAAGCCGCCAAATTCTTTTTGAATTTCATCTACGAGTGAAGTACAACGCGCGACATCATTGACGTTGAGAGCGACGCCCTTGCCTGCGTCCGGCCCGACTTCAGCAAGATATTCTGAAATCGCGGCAGCGCCAGATTCAGATGTGGCAGTGCCAATCACGCGTGCACCAGCTGTAGCTAAAGCAATGGCTATGGCTTTACCAATACCCCGAGATGCACCAGTAACAAGTGCAACCTGATTTACTAATTGTTGTGTCATTTTAGAATTTCCATCACTTTTTCCAGCGACGCCTGATCAAAGATTGCATCACCAATCAGCTCACTATTAATGCGCTTGGTCAAACCAGTCAATACTTTACCTGGACCGCATTCAATTACATGCGATACTCCACTAGAGCCAATTTTTTGCACTGTTTCGACCCAGCGCACAGGATTTGCCGCCTGACGCACCAGCGCATCTTTGATTGCAGCAACGTCATTAATAATCGCCACATCGACATTATTTATCAGAGGAATTACCGGCGCAGAAAAATTCAAACCTGCTATGTAATCCCGCAACTTATCAGATGCAGGTCTCAACAATGAAGAATGAAATGGTGCTGAAACAGCTAAAGGCAAGGCGCGCTTTGCACCTTTTGCCTTTGCAATCTCACAAGCACGGTCAACCGCAGCCTTACTACCTGCGATAACAACTTGTGCCGGAGCATTAAAATTCACCGCCTCGACCACTTCATCTGCGTGACCTATGATCGCTTCGGCGCAAGCCGCGATTACATCTTCGTCTGATAACCCCAAAATAGCGGCCATACCGCCATGACCAACAGGCACAGCGTCTTGCATTGCCTGCGCACGGAATCTCACCAATGGCACAGCGTCTTTAAACGCGATCACGCCGGAAGCGACTAAAGCGGAATACTCACCCAAGCTATGTCCCGCGACCAACTCAGGCATGGCACCACCAGCCGCAATCCAGGCGCGATAACAAGCTACCGCTGCTGTCAGCATCACAGGCTGAGTATTGGTCGTTAAATCAAGTAATTCTTTTGGCCCATCGGCAATCAATTTACCCAGATCGAACTGCAATGCATCCGACGCTTCAGTAATTGTTTGCTGCACAATATGATTATCGGCAAAGCCGTTTAACATACCAATGGCTTGCGAACCCTGCCCTGGAAAAACAAATGCAAATTGAGTCATAGATTTTAAAAAGTCTCTGTATTTATTTTAAATATTTACTTCTTGAATATATTCTTGGATTACGTTTTAAGCTTAGATTCTTGACCAAGTCATGAGCTACATTTTTATAATAGCAGCACCCCAAGTAAAGCCACCGCCCACGCCTTCCAGCATTACTGTTTGACCCGGCTTAATGCGACCATCCCGGACTGCCACATCAAGCGCCAATGGAATTGAAGCCGCAGATGTATTGCCGTGCTGAGCAACAGTCACTACAACTTTATCCATCGACATACGCATTTTTTTTGCCGTACTTTGCATGATGCGAATATTTGCCTGATGTGGAACCAGCCAGTCAATTTGAGCTACGTCTAAACCAGCGATCTCCAGCGCTTCGTGAGCAACTTTCTCTAACAAAGAGACCGCTAATTTGAAGACAGCCTGACCATCCATATACAAGAAAGCATTACCTGTAATTGCACCTGAATTAACGCTACCTGGCACGCACAAAATATTGGCATAGCTACCATCTGCATGTAACTTGGTAGCCAATACACCAGGCTCAGATGAACGAGATAAAACAACTGCACCAGCACCATCACCAAATAGCACGCAAGTAGTACGATCTTGAAAATTTAAAATACGCGAAAATACTTCGGCACCGACTACCAAGACGTTTTTGTGCGCACCGGATTTAATCATGCTGTCGGCCATGGCCAACGCATACATAAAGCCACTACATACGGCTTGCACGTCGACAGCGGCGGCACCGTTAGTGATACCCAATTTATGTTGCAAAACACAAGCGGTACTTGGAAAGCCACCTAGAAAATCAGGTGTTGATGTAGCCAGAATAATCAAATCAATATCATTAGCTTGCATCTTGGCTGCATCCAAAGCTCGCTTAGATGCTTCAACCGCCAAGTCACTGGAGTTGACATCAGCCGTTGCGTAGTGGCGCGCCGAGATTCCGCTACGCGAAAATATCCACTCGTCTGAGGTCTCTATCCCGGTTAAAGCTAACTGCTCGGTCAGCTGCTGATTACTTACTTTGTTGGGTGGCAGATAGCTGCCCGTGCCGATAATTTTACTGAAAAAAGTCATGCCGTTTTCTGTACCAAAGGTTCATTGATTTCGGGAGATATCGATTCTACAGCAGGCATCAGCTCTGCCATTGATGTCGAGATACGCGACAATACATCATTTTTAGCAGCATCGAACGCACGCTGAATTGCCCATTCGTAGCTATATTTATCTGCACTACCATGACTCTTGAACACCAGACCGCGAAGCCCTAATAGGCTACCGCCATTATAATTTGACGGGTTCATCGTGCGAGAAATCGACTTCAGCGCACTGCGGGCAATCAAGGCACCCAACATGTTGAGCGGGCTGCTTTTAAAGGCGTCGGTCAAAGTGGTCTTAACAAAACGCCCCATACCTTCCGCTGCCTTAAGGGTGACGTTACCGACAAATCCGTCACATACAACAATGTCAGTTGTACCCTTAAAAATGTCATTACCCTCTACATTGCCATAAAAATTCAGCAAACCTCTTTCGTGATCAGCGCGTAGCAATTGTGCGGTTTTTTTAACGACATCATTACCTTTGATGTCCTCTTCACCGACATTCAGCAAACCGATAGTAGGCTTACTTTTACCTTCTAGGGCTGATACCAAAGCAGAGCCCATGATCGCAAATTGATGCAAATGTAGAGGTTCACAATCGACGTTAGCACCAAGATCTAGCATGTAAGTTGGTTTGTTTTTTTGATTCGGCAGCATACTGCAAATTGCCGGTCGATCCACACCCTGCATGGTTTTCAGCACGTAGCGCGAAACTGCCATCAGTGCGCCAGTATTCCCTGCGGAAACACAGGCCTGCGCATGCCCGTCCTTAACCTGATTCAATGCGACCCGCATGGAAGAGTCTTTTTTACGACGCAAGGCAATTTCAATAGGATCATCCATCGTCACTACTTCAGTAGCGTTAACGATGGAGATACGAGGATGATTGAGCGCGCGATTTTTTTTCAGTTCCGCCTGAATATGTGATTCAAGCCCGACTAGAATAAATTCAGCATCTGGTTCACGATTAGCGAAAGATACTGCTGCTGCGACTGTAACTACCGGGCCGTGATCTCCGCCCATGCAGTCAATGGAAATTTTTATTGTCATGTAGTGATACTAAACTTCATTCCGAGGTCGCTATCTTATCAAGATTGAGGTGGTCAAGTCGCACTATTTCACGCACTATCTCAACAAAAAATTTATAAAATTACATCAATTCAACTGATTCAATTTATTCTCACATGGCGAATCGGACATGCTTTTAAAAACAGGACTTACGCAAAAACCGCCCTGAGCGCATTGCAATTCCCAGCCATCATAAAAGCACTGCCCTCGTCACCACGTCTTGCCGAGACAATTTTGCGTAAGTCCTGAATAAGAATGTAAAAAAAGCGGCGCCAAGTGCAGGACTTGTAACGCCGCTTTTTTTACCCAAGAAAACGATTACTCGTCGTTCTTAGTTTTCAATACTTTACGACCACGGTAAAAGCCATTTGGGCTGATGTGGTGACGCAGATGCGTTTCGCCAGTTGTTGGCTCGATACCCAATTGCGGAGCAACCAGGAAATCGTGTGAACGGTGCATACCGCGCTTGGATGGTGATTTTTTGTTTTGCTGAACGGCCATGATAACTCCTAATACTTCAAAAAATGTTTCTAAAATTTAACACACTTGCTTGTACGATTTAATAACAAACAAGAATCCCTAACAATACTTCGACCTGAGTGTTTTTTCAGAATAATGCCACTAGGTACGCCCATTTATCTTCTTCAGCACAGCGAATGGCGATGCTTTTTTACTCGCGTCTGCCGCAACTTCTGCAACACTCGCTGCCACTGGAGAATCCAAGGATACATCCGGGCATACTGCATGTTTGGGCGATTGGGGTATTTCTAACAGCGCCTCATCTTCAATCAAATCCATGACATCTAATGTTTTGCTGCCTACTACTACATCAACCTCGTCATTGTTTAATAAAGCTTCTATTTCATCGGCTTTATCTTCATCTTTGGCGAGAATTAATACTGATTCTGAATCTAGCTTAAACGCAAATGGTGTCAAACAACGCTGACACATGACTTGCATTTCTCCACGAACTGACAGAGTCAGCTGCGGGTGGCCGATTTTATCCTTGCCGCCATCCAAAGACCATTGCAACGAACCTTGGTTGTTGGCGATTTCCTCGGAAAGCCGAGGTAAATCTGCAATTAATACACTGCCTTCACGGTGCTCGTTAAGCTGGCAAAACGAGAAAGCGTCAATCACAAATGCTTGCATAGGATTATTTGAACCCAGAAAACCTGCGATAATAACAGGATTCCCTCTACCAAGTCAAAGCTTAGGCGCAATTATTGTGCTTTAGGTACGGATTAAGTTCCAATTGAAGTGCCAATCTTTGACTGAGTTCTGATTTTCTTGTCAATTTCATCAAACATGTCCGCCAGCAAACCGACTTTTTATCCCTCCCCTCGCTTGATTCTTGCATCCAGTTCCGCTTATCGGCGTGAGTTATTAAGTCGATTGCAATTACCTTTTGAAGCCGTCGCACCAGAGATTAACGAGCAAGCGGTTGCAGGAGAATCACCAGAACAAACGGCAATGCGCCTAGCGCAACAAAAAGCAGAGTCAATTAGCAGGTTGTTTGTTGGCGATGCCAATAATACTGGGAATGCTGGAGCAACAGGGGCGCTGATTATAGGCTCAGATCAGGTCGCGACGCTAGATGGCGAGCAAATTGGCAAACCCGGCATTCATGAAAACGCGTTAAAACAATTACAAAAAATGCGCGGACGTAATGTGATATTCCATACAGCCTTGTGCTTGCTGGATAATCGTAAAATGACTGGCGAGAAATTCGCGCTGCAAATTGAGAATGTGCAAACCAAAGTGCAGTTCCGCCAGTTGGATGACGCCGAACTAGACGCTTATCTGCGCATAGAGCAACCCTATGATTGCGCAGGCAGCGCCAAAAATGAAGGGCTAGGGATTGCGATTATTGAACGCATTGACAATAGCGACCCGACGGCGTTAACCGGATTACCACTCATTGCACTCACCAGTATGCTACGTAACGCAGGCGTGAGATTTTTCAACTAAGTTAGCTAACAAGTTAGCAGAGAAGTTAGCAGAGAAGTTAGCAGAGAAGTTAGCAGACACGAGCAAACGCAAGATTAACGTACGCAAGAAAAATCAAAAAAAGGGGAGTATCCCCATCAATATGCCTAATGTCCAGACTTTCCCTGGACAACCAACCATAAAACACTCATACCCAACCCAGTATCATCATTAAAATTACAATATGACCGGCACACTTTACTTGATTCCCAATACGTTAGGCTGTGCAGAAGATCAGCAAGCAAGCCTGCTGCAAAGCATCATCCCCGACACCGTTCAGCAAATGACCGCTGGCTTATCGCATTTTGTGGTGGAGAACGCCAAAACTACGCGCGCCTATCTCAAATTACTCAGCCAGCATCATGCGCTGAGCAAACCAGTGCAAGAAATCCAGATGAGCGAACTCAACGTCAATACGCCAGCGCAAGCATTAGAAGGCTTATTAACGCCGCTATTGCAAGGCCACGACGTCGGCTTAATTTCAGAAGCAGGCGTCCCGGCGGTGGCTGATCCCGGTGCTAATCTGGTACGACTGGCGCACCAGCGCGGCATCACTGTGCGTCCACTCGTTGGTCCATCGTCTTTGCTGATGGCTTTGATGGCTAGCGGCTTAAATGGACAAAGCTTTGCTTTCCACGGTTATTTACCGACCGACGCGGCGCAACGTGCCAAGCGGATTAAAGAGCTGGAAGATCGCTCACGCAAAGAAAAACAAACACAATTACTGATTGAAACGCCTTATCGCAACGCCGCGATGCTAGAAGCGCTGGCGACGACCTGCAACCCAAACAGCTTAATTTGCGTCGCAACCGATCTCAGCCTGACTAGCGAAAGCATCATCACCACCAGCGCAGCAGAATGGAAAGCAAAAATACAAGCAAACAAAGCGCCCGACTTCCATAAAAAGCCCAGCGTATTCCTGTTCCTCGGGCAATAAAAAAGTACGGTCGATCACAAAATCAGAATATGCGCTAGGATAGTGCCCACTCGCTTTTCAAACCGCGCTCGCCAGATCGGGATCGAGCGTTTGAGCAACCCTCACCAGGAGCAGCACATGTTAAATTTTGATTTTTATAACCCTACTCAAATTCTGTTCGGCAAAGGCCGTATTGCCGACTTAGATAAAGTCATTCCCTCCAATGCCAAAGTCTTAGTCTTATACGGTGGTGGCAGCATCAAACAAAATGGCGTTTTTGACGAAGTCATGACAGCGCTAGGCAACCGCAGCGTGACAGAATTCAGCGGCATCGAGCCAAATCCTAGCTATGAAACCTTGATGCAAGCAGTCGAGTCGGTCAAGAAAAACGGTATTGATTTTCTACTCGCTGTTGGCGGTGGCTCTGTGATTGACGGCACTAAATTTGTCGCAGCGGCCGCTTTATTTGAAGGCGATGATCCTTGGGCAATTTTAGAAAAGCGCGGCAGCAATATAACGCAAGCCCTGCCTTTCGGTAGTGTACTGACATTACCCGCTACCGGGTCAGAAATGAACAGCGGCTCAGTCGTCACCCGCAAATCAATCAAAGCCAAAATGGCCTTCTCCAGCCGTCATTGCTTCCCAAAATTTTCTGTCCTCGATCCGACTAAAACCTTTACCTTGCCGATCCGCCAGGTTGGTAATGGCGCAGTCGATGCCTATGTGCATGTGATGGAACAGTACATGACTTACCCAGTCAATTCACCAGTCCAGGATCGCTTCGCCGAAGGGATTTTAAAAACGCTGATCGAAGAAGGACCAAAAGCACTGGTCAACCCAGAAGACTACGATGTCCGCGCCAATCTGATGTGGTGTGCCACTATGGCCTTGAATGGCGTAATCGCTACCGGTGTGCCGCAAGACTGGGCAACGCACATGATCGGCCACGAACTCACAGCGCTGCACGGCCTCGACCATGCACAGACATTAGCAATCGTATTGCCTAGCATGCTGCGTATTCGTAAAGAAGCCAAACGGGCAAAACTGCTGCAATACGCTGAGCGCGTCTGGGATCTGCGTGAAGGCAGCGAAGACAGCCGTATCGATGCTGCCATCAGCCGCACGCAAGACTTCTTTGAGCAAATGGGTGTCAAGACACGTCTTGGCGATTACGCACTGAAAGATGAGAACATTGCACCGATTCTGGCTGCGTTAGAAACACATAAGATGGTAGCGCTAGGTGAAAAACGGGATGTGACTTTGGATATTAGCCGCAAGGTGCTGGAACTAAGTCTGTAATCTTTCATCGGCAAGAATCCAGGTGCGTTGATTGATTTATGAACGCCTCTGGATTCCCGCTAAAGACTCGCAGAAATGACCTGCATAGTTTTAGAATTTCTTAAACCATTAATTCCGCCGACGGATTACCGTTCAAAATCAGATTCATCAAGTCTTTAACAGAGCGAATCGCACTACCAAACGGTAATGCCTCGGATCCCCTGAAAAATAATCCCCGCCCGACATCACCCTGTAATGCAAACGCTAGTTGCGTATCGATGCAAAACTGACCTGACTTCGCAATTCCATCGCGCAATCCACATTGTTGCAAACAATCGAAACCGACCGTGCATTCCTTCTGCCCCGCCTTGTCTTGCAACTTGCTTTCTTTTTCCAGATAATTTGCCAGCCAAGGTGTACGGACTGCTCTCGCTGGCAAGCCCGCTACGCTCATAAACGTCACGATATCTTCTGGCCTTGCGTCCGCTAATACTTTTTTAAAAAACGGATGCGCATCGCCCTCCTTCGTCACCGCAAATGGCGTGCCGAGCTGTACCGCATTGGCTCCCAAGCCCATCATGCTCACCATTTTTTGGTGACTATTAATCCCGCCAGCAACGATTAATGGAATATGTTCACTTTCCAATTGCAAGTCTTTGAATAAGGCCAAAGTCTGCTCCAATACGACCGCATAGCCATAATGGGAATTGTTCACATCTTGTAATTGCGCTGCGCCTAAATGACCGGCTGCAAATTGGGGGCTTTCTATAATGATGGCATCGGGCAGACGATTTTTGCGCATCCATCTTTTAAGCACGACAGCAATGCCACGCGCATCGGACAAAATCGGTATCAGCGCAAGCTTACTAAAGTCGCTAGTCAGGTCAGGCAAGTCGAGCGGTAAGCCAGCACCAACGACGATCGCGTCAGCACCACTGATGCATGCCTGCCTGACATAAGCGGCGTATTGCGACACTGCGCGCATAATATTCACGGCCACCATGCCATTGCTATTGGAGAGTTGTTTTGCCAGTGTAATTTCCCGGTCCAGCGCAATCAGATTCACAGCATCAATCGCTGCTTTATCACGACATTTACCAGTGTGCTGCATCAGATCAGGATGATGCCTGCGCAAGTCCACACTAGAGATCGTACCAACGCCACCGAGGCTGGCAACAGTCCCTGCCAGCCGGTGCGCCGAGACGCCAATCCCCATGCCACCCTGCACGATTGGCAGCAAGCTTTTCGCTTTAATCTGCAAGCGAGGAAATGCGCTTTGCAACATGAGAATACCCACCAATCTAAAATCAAGATTCCCGCACTGTAGCAAAAGCGATTGCGATCAGATTTGATCTGTATCAAGAATATCGCATCAAAATTTCAGCATTTGATCTGCATCAATATTTCTGTATTTATGACGCCTATCGACCGAGTATTACTGGACTATGCAGTGATTCACTTCTACGCTGAATAGAAGCTAGCAATCATGCTGGCATTGATGTAAATGATCGTCATTACGCGAGGAAAATATGAGCTATAAAACTATTCTGGTCCATGTAGATCAATCCAGAAACGCAGCAGAGCGTATTCGCATCGCCACCAACATTGCCATACAAGAGAATGCTCACTTGGTCGGTGTCGCGATGACAGGTATCTCACGCTGGATCTACGCCAACAGCTCGCCACTATTCATCGATCCGGGTATGGTGATTAATCTGGATTTATTACGCGATAACGCCCGCGTAGCGCTGCATGAATTTGAAAGTATCGTAAAGAGTTTAGGATATACATCTTACGAAACACTGGTCATAGACGACGAAGCCGCGACTGGCATCAATATGCAAGCCCGCTACTGCGACCTGGTAATTATCGGACAAACCGATTTATCCGCGCCCTCACCCACCGTGATGCCAGACTTCCCTGAATCGGTCTTATTAAATTGCGGCCGCCCCGTGTTAATCGTGCCCTATACCGGTCACTTTAAAACAGTCGGCCAGCGGGCAATCATCGCCTGGGATGCAAGCACACAAGCAGCACGCGCAGTCACCGCCGCAATACCATTATTAAGCCGGGCAAAGATCGCAGAAATCGTCGTCTTTAATCCTGAGCGCGACGGCGCCAGACACGGTGAACAACCAGGTGCCGACATTGCACTCTATGTCGCCAGACACGGCGTTAAGGTCAACGTATCCAAGTACGAGGTCCCGACTGACATAGGCAATGCACTGCTGTCACAAGCCGCAGATACAGGATCAGATTTACTAGTAATGGGAGGCTACGGACATTCACGCTTCCGCGAAATTTTACTGGGTGGAGCGACTAAGACAGTTTTGGCAACGATGACTTTGCCTGTGTTGATGTCGCATTGAGTGGGGTGCGAGCGACGGAGTTGGATGGGTAATTTATGTTAACGAAACAAAGTTCATTTTTTCACAGATCAACTTAATAAAATGGCATTGTAACTACTTAAACTACAAATGATCCCGATAAGAGCAAAGAAGGTGTTCCATCTCGGCGGGTGCGGGAGGCAATGAAATACTCGTGGAAAAAGAAGAAGGTCAACGGAACGTGCACGAATTGATGGGAGCAGTTTCTTCGCGCCCTCAAGAGTACCAGCTTGTAAAAATACTTGTTCAGGAGGTAGCTTCATGAATGTACCAAGACGCAAGGCTGTGTCATATGCATAGAGTGATCCTGCGCCAGAAATATTCTCCATTGAAGAATTGATAACCTCGTACAGCTCGGCGAACGAAGTAACTTTTTTCAATTGGGCTTGTTTTGAAATAAGACTTGATCGTGTATCAGGAATAACATTTTTTCCAAGCCGACATTGATGCGAAAAACGCGTACCTTCATGTTCAGCATTTATAGCTCTCAGCAAAGCTTCCGAAAATTTTATCGGTTCCGCGAAATACCGTAGCTCACATGCAAAATCAGGCCGACGATGCTTAATGTAATGCGAAACAATCTCCGCATGTGTCGCAGGCATTTTAAGAGGCGGGTATTTATTACGATTAAACATATTAAATATCTAAAAAATTAATATAAAACCAAGTATCTCACATCAGGGAATCAAGCGGACGGGATTCAAACCAACTTGAATGTTCCGCTATATTTCTGTTTATTTAGTATAGGTGATGACAGTGTGTCTTTTAAAAAATTGCCTTACAAAAATACTTGCACTATCCTAAGAAAATGGGCGTTATAAACAAACTAATCTTCCGTTGTTATTCGTTTTGTTTGGTCAATTTTTCTAAGCTTTAGCAAACCCAGTAAGTCTATGCTTACGACATCCACTAATTCTTATGGCAAGCCATACAAGCATGGCTGCTACTAATCATCATTTTTTGACCGCTTTGAACCACCGTATCAAGGCGTCTAAATTTCTCGCCATTTTCTTCTGCGTTCTTAATCCGGCTTTCTAATTCATCTTTATATGTCCAGCTTGAATAGGTCGTTGATAAGCGGGCGTTGGCATAGACTTGCTTCGCGGTTTGCCAGTTTCCTGCTTTGACTAGCATGTCCCCCATATTCATAAAAAATCCCTCAAAGTTATGGGGCGCAATCCATGAGTTCCAGCAGACGCGTTTATTGCCGGTCGTAGTTTCCAGCGCCATATATTTTTTGAATAAAGGATTATTTCTGTCCACTGTTTCACCGGCACAGAGGTCGGCATTTTTCCATTGCCAATCTAATCCCTCTTTAAATTGAGGCGAGTCAGCAGGCGTCCGGCTGAGGACATAACCGGCTGTAAATAAATTGAATTCAGGCCAGGCGTCAATGCTGTGACGTAAGGTGTAATAACCCTCGCGTATCTCTTTTTCATTTTTATGGATAGATCCTTCTGCCAGCGTCGCGCTACCTAAAAATCCGAGGAAGCGTGCGTCTTCTGGTTTGAGTGCTACCGCTTCCTGGAAAAATCGGCGGGCAAGCGTGGCGTCGTTGATAATGGTTGGGGGAACCTTGTCTAAACGTGAGCGTTCCGATAGCCGCCAGATGTGGAGCCAGCCAATATGGGCGGCCGTGGTTGCATCGGAGGGGTTATCGAGGTAAGCGGCGGTCAGCGTGTTTAAGGCGCCTTCAATTTCTGCGTAATCTCCGTTATGCAGAATTTTCCAAAATAGCGCGTCGGCGTTCTCAGCAGATGGCAGGCGCTTTGTAGAGGCCTGTTTATCCGCAGCGGCACGAATGGCAAGATATTCGCAGCTACACAAGGTCATTGTGCTCACTGCCAATAAACACAGGCTAATCCAAATTTTATTTTTCATCACAACCCCCTCAATGTAGGCAACGACAACATTATTGACATGAAATGTAGGTGGTGTCAACATGCAGCCTTAAAATTAAAAATCCTATGCCTACCGAAAACGCTAAAAGCTATCACCACAAAGATCTGCGCCGCTCCTTAATTGATCAGGCGCTTACTACACTGACAGCAGGAGGATCCCAGGCAATAAGCCTGCGGAATCTGGCGCGAGAAATTGGCGTGTCTCATTCAGCACCATTGCGCCATTTTCCGACTAGAGAAGCACTGCTTGCCGAGCTTGCGGTATTTGGATTTGAGCAGCTGACTGAGGCGATGGAAGTGGCTAAAAAAAAGCCCGATAGTAAAAACATGGGCGACGCGTTAAAAAACGTGGGGATTGCCTACGTCCGGTTTGCGATACATCAGCCGCATCTTTTCCGGCTGATGTTTACCGCAGACCGAGTCGATTCAACACGCTATGAACAGCTTCGGCAAGCTGGGGATCAATGCAAAGCCGTCATGGTGGATTTGGTTGTGCTAGCGGTTGGCAACGGCGATCTGGTCGCCTCGTCCACAGAGATGTTAGCGTTATCGTGCTGGGCAATGGTCCATGGCTTAGCGTCGCTGGCGATTGACCAGCAAGTCGATATCAGCAATGAGCAAGCGATTGTGATGGTCACTAGTCAGTTATTAAACCATCTGGAAAATGGCATAGCAGCGAAGCTTTAGACTTGCCTTCAAAACATTGACCTATCACTCAATCTACTGAACACAATCAGGCATCAGGTGTAAGTTCTTGGAACGTTGGAGTTTTATAGGATAGATTTACAATCTTGATGCATCAGGTAGGCTTAATTCAAGCTTAACGTCTGACTTAACCGTTGCTGCGCGGCGTAGTAGCGCAGTGACCGTCTGGTGGATGGCTTAAAAATTCAGCAACCGGGCTCAATACAAGGCAGGATTTGATCAAAGTTGATCTTTTCAATTTCTCCACTATCAAGTACGCGAAATATAGTAAGGGCGTTCTTCTGGGTTACCTCATTAGCACCGTTACGTATAAAAGCTCCAACGATCGCGGTTCCATTTTGCTTGTCCTCACATTTCATCAGCGTATAACCGTCCTTTTTTGTCTTTCTCCATGGAAGGACTATTTCTCCAACGATGATGTTAGCCGGACGGTCTTCCTCCTTTCCTTGCCACTCCTCCGTAATAGGTTTGGTGTGCCAGATTCTTAATGTTCGATTTTTTATATTAGATGGGTCGTGGCACTCCACAATGTAGTAGGGAGGCGCTTGTGAAATCAGGAGTTTGTAGTCAATTATCTTGCATTCTGCGATTGCTTCATTTCCTCCTTTGAGAAGAATTCTTCCTAAATACGATATCCGATCTATACCTTGTGCGAACAGGTTTGTCGCAAAACAAAAACTCAACATTAAAATGCCATGTTTCATTGGATACCCCTAAGGCAAAAGTGAGATGAGCCGCGAAATGTAATCAACTTAGTTAGCCAAACAATATCACGGCTTTATTATGCCGACCAATCGACAGTTAACCGATTAATATTGAACACGTTTTATGTGTCTGTGCCACCTCCAAAAATAATATACTCCCCATCAATTTCAATAAATATCACTTAGTGTCCAATGATTATATGGACAATAAAATATACTCACTACCAGTATTAAAATTATACGCCTGTTAATTACGGGTAGAACTAAGTATCTCCGCGCCAGCAAAATGCCGGCCTGATTTTATCTAACCACACGTCCAAGCATTCCCTGCCAGTCAGATTAACTTACTCCGTTTTGATTTACATCAAAGTGATTCGTAAGCAAGCTGACTAAACTCCATCCATCTTATGCATGCTCGCACGCGTGCACCTACGTACTCACCCGTTTGGAACATGGCAGGAAATCACTATGGCAGCCGCCAACTTAACCACCAGCACAGCAAATGGCATCGACTTTGATGCTGACCTTATCCGTAAGATGAAGCAATCCGGACCGCGTTATACGTCCTACCCAACTGCGGATCAGTTATCAACCCAGTTCACATCTTGGGACTACCTGCATGCGGTTGCCAGTGTGCGGGTTCAGGGTGCGCGTCCTTTGTCGTTGTATATCCATATTCCTTTCTGTGACACGATTTGCTACTACTGTGCCTGCAATAAAATTGTGACGAAGGACAGAAGCAAGGCCGCCAAATATCTGGGTTACTTAAAACAAGAAATTGAAATGCAAGGCAAGCTGTTTAGCGGCATCAATCAGGTGGAACAATTACATTTCGGTGGAGGTACTCCCACCTACCTCAACGATGAGCAGATGGATGATTTGCTGGCGCACATCCGCCGCTGGTTTAAGCTGGCATCAGATGAAGTGGGTGAATACTCGATCGAAGTTGATCCCCGTACGGTGACGCCGCAACGTGTCAGAACTTTACGTAATCAAGGGTTTAATCGCATCAGTCTTGGGGTACAAGATTTTGAGCCTGAGGTGCAAGAAGCCGTCAACCGTATTCAGCCAGAGGAAGAGACAGTCGCCATCATTGATGCGGCGCGGGGTGCGGGTTTCCGCTCGGTCAGCATCGATCTGATTTACGGCTTGCCTAAACAAAATGTAGCCAGCATGGAGCGCACTTTGATAAAAGTGATTGCTGCCTCACCAGACCGGATTGCGATTTATAACTACGCTCATTTGCCGCACCTGTTTAAACCGCAACGACGGATCAACGAATCGGATTTACCTAGCGCGGACAGCAAGCTGGACATGCTGCATTTGTGCATTACTCGTCTGACTGCGGCGGGCTATGTATATATCGGAATGGATCATTTTGCCAAGCCGACTGACGATCTGGCCATCGCGCAGCAACAGGGACGCTTGCATAGAAATTTTCAGGGTTACTCAACCCATGCAGATGCAGATATGATCGCTTGCGGCGTGTCGGCCATCAGTACCATCGGCACGACTTACAGCCAAAATGAAAAGACCTTGGATGCGTATTACGCCAGATTAGATCAGGGTGAATTGCCAATGGCAAAAGGCTTGCGTCTGAATATGGATGACTTAATACGACGGGCTGTGATTCAAAGTCTGATGTGTCATTTTGAAGTCTCATTTAGCTTGATTGAACTGTCTTACCCTATCGTCTTTAGCGACTATTTTGCGGACGAGTTGACGGAGCTACACCAATTTCAGCTAGATGGCCTGATTCAATTTGAGGATGATTGTTTGTGTGTCACCGACAAAGGGCGACTGTTGATCAGAAATATTTGTATGGTCTTTGATCATTATCTACGCGATAAAAAAAATCATCCTCCGGCAGAAACGATACGTTTTTCTACGACGATATAAGTAAGGCAGGAGCAAGACAAAAGCAAGATAACAGCAAGACATAAGTAAGACAAAAGCGTGAAATTAAAGGCAGAGCACCACTATGACAAGCATCAACCTGCTCCCTGTTTTCCTGACCGGACTGATTGGTAGTGTCCACTGTGTTGGCATGTGCGGCGGGATTGTAGGTGCTTTTTCTATGGCATCGAGCAAGTTATCCAAGACGGGCATAAAAAAGCAACGGGTCTTCCCTCTCCAGCTTGTTTCTGCCAACCAATCTGGCGATCTGAATCGTATGAGCTTAGAGACTAGCGAAGCTGCCACGGCAACAGCGGCACACGCCTCGGCATTTGACTACGCCACCCGTGCAATCAGCTACAACAGTGGCAGAATTTCTAGCTATACGCTGGCTGGTGTGATTGCGGGTAGCGTTGGCAGCGGACTGCTGAGTCTGTTTGCATTATCCACCCTGACATCGCTGCAAAATGGTTTTTACTGGATGGCTAACTTCGTCCTGCTGGCAATCGGTTTATACATGATGGATATCTGGCGCGGGATTAGCAAACTGGAGTTACTAGGCCAGTCGGTATGGCGGCGCATCAGCCCTTTGACACGACGCTTATTACCTTTGGATAGCAACCCTAAAGCTTTTGTAATGGGTGCGTTGTGGGGCTGGCTGCCGTGTGGCATGGTGTATTCCATCCTATTCACTGCTATGTTGTCCGGGTCGGCGTACTCCGGTGCAATGGTGATGCTGGCTTTTGGTCTGGGTACCTTACCGACGCTGCTATTGATGGCAGCAGTTGGATCAAACTTGGGGGCAAAACTCAAATCACATTTACAAAATAAAAAATGGCGCTTGTTTGCCGGATCGCTGCTCTGTGTATTTGGACTACTAGGATTGTTCCGCGCATTTTATGGTCACTCTGGTCAGCAGGCCTTGTGGCTTGATGCCTTCTGTATTAATCCTCCTGCCGCCGTCATCCCCGCCACCTCCGTCATCCCAATAGCTCCACGCAAAGTAGGTCTGTGATGAACACTAACCATGTCAGTCACGATTGTTTTCATTGTGGTGAACCAGTACCCGCGGCAACCTATTGGACCGCCACAATTAACGGTCTTACCCAAGCAATGTGCTGTCCGGGTTGCCAGGCGGTGGCAGAAGCAATCGTTGCCAGCGGTTGCGAGGATTATTATCTGACGCGGAGTGCGTATTCGCTGACGGCTGACAAGATAGATACTATCGTTCCGGCACAACTACGGGCTTACGATGTTGGTCAAACTCAGTCTGCTCAAATCGCCAGTGATAATTCCCTAACTAATAGAAAAAACACGGCAGAATATACCAGTATCACGAGCGCTATTTTTTCGATTGAAGGCATACGTTGCGCCGCTTGCGTGTGGCTAGTTGAACGGCGCTTGAGTAAGCTGCCGGGTATCCTGAGCGCCGACCTAAATGTCTCCAGCGAAAAATTATCTCTGCGCTGGGATACGTTACTCTGCCAACCGAGCCAGATCATTTCGACCTTACGCGAAATTGGCTATACCGCGCATCCGTTTGAGGCACTCAAACATGGAGAGTTGATTCGTCGCCACAGCAAGCAATTATTCCGTCAATTGTTTATCGCTGGCTTGTCAATGATGCAGGTGATGATGTACACCTTCCCTTTATATTTTTCTCATCCAGGTGAGATGGAGGCAGATCACATCGCTCTGCTACGTTGGGCAAGCCTGCTATTGACCTTGCCTGCTATCGGCTATTCGGCACAGCCTTTTTTTAAGGGTGCCTGGTTCAATATTAAAACCCGTCAAATGGGTATGGATGTGCCGGTCAGTATAGGATTACTGGCAGCGTTCTTTGCCAGCGCCGTGGCGACTTATCGTCAGCAGGGAGATGTATATTTTGATTCGGTCACTATGTTCATCTTTCTGCTGTTGTGCAGTCGCTATCTGGAGTTGCGTGCCAGACGTAAAGCCTTTGACGGATTAGAAAAACTACAGCATGCATTACCTGTGACAGCGACGCGGCTGCAAGATTATCCGCATCATCACAGTAGCGAACTGGTAGCGGCAAGCGAGCTACATGCAGGCGATATTGTTCTGATACGGCAAGGCGATGTGATCGCGACCGATAGCATGATTATTGAAGGCAGCACGACAATAGACGCCTCGCTATTAAGTGGAGAAAGTAAGCCGCTCAGCAAAAATACCAATGATGAACTGCCCGGCGGCGCCATCAATATTGAGCAAACCATCATCGCTAAAGTCAGCCGCTGTGCTGCCGACAGCCATCTTGCCGTCATCATCCGGCTGACGGAAAATGCTAGCGCAACTAAGCCGCACATGCTGCTGTGGGCAGATCAAGTCGCCTCCAGGTTTGTGACCTGTCTGCTGGTTTTCGCCCTGCTCGTTTTTTGCATCTGGTACCTGGTTGATCCGGCGCAAGCCTGGCCGGTTACGATTGCAGTATTAATTGCCTCCTGCCCTTGCGCCCTGTCGCTGGCGACGCCCACCGCCCTGGCGTCGGCTACTGATCGCCTGTTAAAACAAGGCGTCCTGATTATGCGATCAGCTACATTAGAAACCATGACCCATGTCAGCCATGTTGTATTTGATAAAACAGGTACGCTGACTCAGGGCAAGCCTACAGTGCAATCCTTATGCACATTTGGCGCAATGACCGGAGATCAATGCCTGCAACTGGCTGCCAGCTTAGAGCAAGCCAGCTCGCACGCGATCGCCCATGCAATCACCCGCGCGCTGAAGGCCGCTACAATAAAAAATCTGATCAAGCCTGATACTACTGCGGCGCTGGACTACGCAATCCATGTCGCCGATATCGACTCCAAGCCAGGTCAAGGCTTGCAGGCAAGCAAAGATGGTATTACCTACAGAATTGGGAATCAAGATTTTATTGAAGACCTGCTCGGCAAAAAAATGATGCATCCCGCGCTACCGGAGGTGACGTCAGTTTATCTGGCAAATCAGTTTGAATTACTAGCTCGCTTTGATTTGCAAGACAGCTTGCGTGATGGTGCTTTGGAGACGGTCACACAATTGCAAACAATGGGGAAAAAAATCATCTTGCTGAGCGGCGATGATCAAAACATAGTGGAGTCGATCGCCCGCCAGTCGGGGATTACTGAGGCGTATGGCAATCGCCTGCCAGAACAAAAATTGCAATTTATCCAGACGCTACAACACGCAGGTGCGGTGGTGGCGATGGTGGGTGATGGCATCAACGATGCTGCCGTGCTGAGTGCGGCAGATATCTCGTTTGCGATGGGGGGCGGAAGCTCGTTGGCGCAAGTCAGCGCAGATGCTGTATTACTATCGGATAAGCTGAGTGCCTTAATTGATACCATCAATCACGCAAAAAAAACTACGGCGATTATCCGGCAAAATTTGGTCTGGGCGAGTATCTATAATTTGATCGTCATACCTGCGGCTGCGTTCGGTTATTTGCCTCCGCTGATCTCTGGCGTGGGCATGACGATTAGTTCAATGGTGGTTGTACTCAATGCACTACGTTTGCATCGCTTACCCAAATCGCATAAGGCAACGCCAGCATCGAACTCAGAAAAGCTTAACTTAGAAAAAATGAGTGTAGAAAAAAATCGTCTGATTACGCTGACGACATCAACACCATCGCCTGAAATCTGAAAACCAAAATGGAATCACTTTATTTGCTCATTCCCGTCAGCGTACTCATCGTATTTTTTTCAATTTGGGTATTTCTTAAGATGTCGGATAGTGGTCAGTTTGACGACATGGTTGGTCCAGCTTTGAGAATTTTGCAAGATGATGATAATCCAGAAGTACCAGCAGAGACATTGACAGAAGTACCGACAGACACAGTAATCAAGCCAATAGAAAATCCACCTTAAAAAGTTGTCAGGTCACCTTCAAAGCCTTTTTCAAAGCCATCTTCGGGGCCAAATTCAAAGGCCTCTTCAAACTATTTTTTTAACAGATACGCTCACAAAACTATTCGTCACATTGACTTTGCTGATGTGGGTTAAGATTCAAAACATCCATCACATAAATTTATACTACTACCATGTATATTATAGGTGTCCATATCTTTAATGGACTATTGAGCTATTTTTATATTTTTTAATGGGAGTATATGGATTTACAGGCTACTTTCAGATTAAATGTTGGTGCCAATCACATTGAGATTAAAAAGAAGTAGCGCGTCATTCCGGCAATGTTTAGCCGGAATCCAGCGACGTTTGTTGCGCGACCTATATGGATAGAAAAACATGGCTAGAAATTAGCGACCCCATTCTGAAAATAACGACACGGGATTCCAGCTAAACCCATGCTGGAATGACATGCAAAAGAATTGAGCTTCTAACAAAAATACCCATCACATCAATTCAGACAAATTGCTTTTAACCCAGATTTTCCATTGGAACAGCGACAAGTGTGCCTTTGGCGAACTGGCTGGCTAGACGCGACGACGACGCAAGCTGCATCTTGCTAGGAGGAGCAACAACGCCAGGCAGTTCGCCAAAAGTGCAATTGTCGCTGTAGCGTTCCCACTCAAATCGCGGTCGTGCTATCCCTCTGAAGACCGCACGCCGTCTGCGTTTTTGCGAAGTGGTAGCGGTCTAATGGAAAATCTGGGTTTAATGCGATCTTGTTTGCGCCATCAGACTAAATACGCATTAATCTCTACATCAATAGCGACAAGTTGAGCCTCACTTGATACACATCAAGGAATCTTTATCAACCGCCACTTATGCTACCTCCATGATCGAAATATCCTGGGAGAATCTGAGTGGACAAAGCACTAAACTATAACTACAAAGTCGTGCAGCAGTTTTCTGTCGCGACTATTGTTTGGGGTGTGGTCGGTATGCTGGTTGGTGCGCTGATTGCCGCTCAGTTGGCATGGCCGGAACTGAATTTTGATATCCCCTGGCTTACCTACGGCCGCTTGCGGCCACTACATACTAATGCGGTGATTTTTGCCTTTGGCGGCAGCGCATTAATGGCGACCTCGTTTTATGTCGTGCAGCGCACTTGTCAGGTCAGATTATTCTCCGATGGCTTAGCCGCTTTTACTTTCTGGGGCTGGCAGCTGGTGATTGTGCTGGCAGCGATTACGTTACCTTTGGGGATGACTCAAGGTAAAGAATACGCCGAGCTGGAGTGGCCTATCGATCTGTTGCTGGCGGTGGTCTGGGTGTCGTATGCAGTGGTATTTTTTGGCACCCTGCTTAAACGTAAAGTGCCGCATATCTACGTTGCCAACTGGTTCTTCGGTGCGTTTATTCTGACAGTCGCGTTATTACATATTGTGAATAGCGCTGCGATGCCTGTCTCGCTGACCAAATCCTATTCTGCTTATTCCGGCGTACAGGATGCGATGATTGAATGGTGGTACGGCCACAATGCGGTCGGCTTCTTTTTAACGGCGGGCTTCCTGGGAATGATGTATTACTTCATTCCTAAACAGGCGGAGCGTCCTGTGTATTCATATCGTCTGTCGATCGTCCATTTCTGGGCGCTGATCTTCACGTATATGTGGGCGGGCCCGCATCATTTGCATTACACCGCTTTGCCTGATTGGACACAATCGATAGGCATGGTGTTCTCTCTGATACTGCTGGCGCCTTCGTGGGGCGGCATGATCAACGGCATCATGACCCTCTCTGGCGCATGGCACAAATTGCGCACGGATCCTATTCTTAAATTTCTGGTGGTATCGCTGTCCTTCTACGGTATGTCTACCTTTGAAGGTCCGATGATGTCGATCAAAACGGTCAATGCTTTATCGCATTACACCGACTGGACGATAGGGCATGTGCATTCAGGTGCTTTGGGTTGGGTTGGCTTTATCACGATGGGTTCGATGTATTACATGATCCCTCGCCTGTCTGGAAAAGTAGAAATGTGGAGTAAGTCCTTGATAGAACTCCACTTCTGGGTCGCCACCGTCGGTATCGTTTTATATATCGCTGCTATGTGGATTGCCGGTGTGATGCAGGGCTTGATGTGGCGTGCAGTCAATCCTGACGGCACCTTGACCTACACCTTTGTAGAGAGCGTGAAAGCGACTTATCCATATTACGTAGTGAGATTTAGTGGCGGTTTGTTGTACCTGAGCGGCATGTTGATGATGGCATTTAACGTGTTTATGACGATGCGCGATAGTCAGCCGGTAAATACCCGCATCCCTGTCTTTGCTGGTGCGCATGCATAGCTTGACTCACTTTGCAGAATTAGCTCAGTCGCAACAGAAAATAACACTATTGAGGAGTAATCAATGAAGTCCCCTTCTAAGTTGTCATCGAAGTTTTCACCGAAGTTCTCACACGAGTGGATAGAAAAAAATCCATGGTTATTAATCGTACTGATTGTGTTGGTTGTCAGCTTTGGCGGACTGGTAGAAATCGTACCGCTATTTTTCCAAAAATCGACGACCGAACCAGTCACGGGGCTGAAACCTTATTCAGCACTGCGACTGACCGGCAGGGATATTTATATACGTGAAGGTTGCTACAACTGTCACTCACAAATGATCCGCCCTTTCCGTGCCGAGACCGAGCGTTACGGACATTATTCGGTCGCTGGCGAGTCTGTCTATGATAGGCCTTTTCAATGGGGATCAAAACGTACCGGTCCTGATCTGGCGCGGGTCGGTGGAAGATATAGCGATGAATGGCATCAAACGCATTTAAACAACCCGCGTGACCTGGTACCAGAATCGAATATGCCTGGCTATCCATGGCTTGCTAAGACCAAACTCGACCCAGCTGATATTGCCCCCAAAATGCGTGCTTTAAAACGCTTGGGCGATCCCTACACCGACGATGAGATTCTGCACGCACCGGAGGCCTTAGAAGGAAAAACAGAGCAAGACGCACTGATTGCCTATCTTCAAGAATTGGGCATCTTAATTAAGAGCAGGAGATAAAAATGGAATTCGTCACTTTCTTAACTGACATGCGCAGCATTACGACGGTTGCTTGTTTGCTTGTATTTCTCGGCATTGTGTACTGGTCATATAACGGCAAACAACAAACTGCATTTGATGAGGCAGCAAATCTGCCCTTTGCAGATGAGTTTGTAGATGGGCTTCCAGACACACCTCAAGCACAGTCCGCTAATAGCAACAATAGTACTCACACAGCGGAGTCTCATCATGGCTGATTTTACAAGTGATTTTTGGGGTGCTTATATTGCTCTGTTGACGGTGCTAAGTATTATTGGTTGCGGAGTATTGCTGTGGACGCAGGCAACAGCAAAAGTCAAAATATCGACCGATGCAAATGGGGAACCAGGCCCTGTTGAAACGACAGGTCATCTGTGGGATGAGGATTTGGGCGAGTTAAATAATCCTCTTCCCCGCTGGTGGATGTGGCTGTTTGTGTTGACGATTATCTTCGGCGGAATTTATCTCTATCTGTATCCCGGCTTAGGAACTTATGCCGGTAAATTGGGCTGGCAATCAAGCGGGCAATACCAAAAAGAATTGAAAATTGCCGATGCTGAATATGGCCCGCTGTTTGAAAAATATTTACATCAAGATCTGAAAGCAGTAGCAGCAGATCCACAAGCACATCTGATTGGTGAGCGGCTATTTCTGACCTATTGTGCGCAGTGCCATGGGTCGGACGCGCATGGCAATAAAGGCTTTCCAAATCTGACGGATAAAGACTGGCTGTATGGCGGCGCTCCAGATGTCATCAAAACGACCATCATGTATGGACGCAACGGCCAAATGCCGCCGATGGGCGCGGCTGTCGGTACGGATGATGAGGTTAGAAACGTGGCTCACTATGTCTTGAGTTTGTCTGGATCTACTCATGACCCGATTAAAGCCGCGTTTGGCAAATCTAAATTTACCGCCTGTATTGGCTGCCATAGCGCTGGCGGCATCGGTAATCAAGCCTTAGGTGCCCCGGCACTGAACGACAAAATCTGGTTATATGGCGGTAGCCTAGACACGATTATGGAGACGATTAATAAAGGTCGTAAAAATACGATGCCGCCATTTAAAGATTTTTTGGGTGAGGCAAAAGTACAAGTGCTTGCGGCATATGTCTGGAGTTTATCGAATGAAACAGAGACAAAAGCTGCACAAAAATGAACTTGCTAATCATCATTCAATGGGATCTTGTGCGCTATGTCTGATATACAGCCGCCCGAAATACGAGATCACGCAGATCCTGTAGAACCTCAATACGCGACCATTAAAATGTACGCGTCAAGAGAGGATATTTATCCGCGCGAAGTAACAGGTTTTTTTGCCAACTGGCGCTGGGCTTGCGTCTGGCTTACCCAACTAGTGTTTTATGGTTTGCCTTGGCTGGCATGGAATGATCGTCAGGCAGTGTTGTTTGATTTGACCGCAAGGAAGTTCTATTTGTTTGGCATCGTGTTGTGGCCACAGGATTTTATTTATCTGACCGCGCTGTTAATTATTTGCGCTTACTCATTATTTTTATTTACGACGGTTGCTGGCCGTCTTTGGTGTGGCTTCGCTTGCCCACAAACGGTTTATACCGAAATTTTTATGTGGGTAGAACGGAAGATTGAAGGTAGCCGCAGCGCCCGTATCAAATTAAGTAAGCAAAATTGGACGTTGGCAAAAGTCAGTAAAAAATGTGCCAAGCATGCGATCTGGCTAGGAATCGCTTTGTGGACAGGTATCAGCTTTGTAGGCTACTTCACGCCGATCAAAACATTAATGCAAGAAATATTATTGGTCACACTGGGACCATGGGAATTATTCTGGGTTTTATTTTATGCGCTGGCGACTTATGGCAATGCGGGCTGGATGCGTGAGCAAGTGTGTAAATACATGTGCCCCTATGCACGCTTCCAGAGTGTGATGTTTGACCAGGACACGTTGATCGTGACCTACGATCAACAGCGCGGGGAGCCTCGTAGCACAAAGACAGCTAAAAATCCTGTACTTGGGTCGTGTATCGATTGCTCAATTTGTGTTCAAGTTTGCCCGACCGGCATCGATATCCGGGACGGCCTGCAATACGAATGTATAGGCTGTGCCGCCTGCGTGGATGCCTGCGATACGGTGATGGATAAGATCGGAGCACCAAGGGGCTTGATTCGTTTTTCTACCGCAAATGCGATCAAAAATAATCTGTCAGAACAACAGGTTTTGAAGTCAATCTTCCGCTCAAGAGTCTTGATCTATAGCGCTATCTTGGTCGTCATCGTATCGGTATTAGCGATCAATTTGCTAACACGTGTCCCCTTAAAACTAGACGTTATCCGTGACCGTGGCTCTATGGGTAGAGAATTAAATGAAGGCGTGATTGAGAATGTTTATAAGCTACAAATTATGAACACGGCGGAAGCAAATCATATTTATCGCATCAAAGTATCGGGGCTGGACTCAATCCGTTTAGACAGCCCCGACCAAATCGAGCTGCCGGGAGCTACTACAAAAGCGATACCAGTACGGGTGCATGTAGACCACGATCACGGTAAGCAAGGTAGTAACAAAATTTGGTTTCAACTTGAAGCGATCGATAATCCGGCCTTGCAGGTCAAAGAAAAAGCTGTATTTATTATTCCCCACAATTAGGAGCGTGTGATGTCGACCTCACCTATTTCAGTACCCATCTCAATCAACACTAAGCAAGCACCTTGGTTTAAACAAATCTGGCTTTGGTTCTTGTTAGCCCCACCGATTGTTGCCGTGGTTGCCGGCTCGTATATGGTTTCGATCGCCTTCCGCGAACAAGATGCGATGGTGGTGGATGATTATTATAAAGAAGGCCAGGCAATCAATCAGGACCTGCGGCGTGACAAGGTCGCTGCGGCATTAAAGTTAAACGCATCCATACAATACGATGCTGCGAGCGGGATCATTAAAGGAAAACTCAGTAGCAATCAAAAAATATCAAACGGTATCTTAACGATGAAATTAGTTCACCCTACCCAACCATCTAAAGATCTGGCGATCAAAACGCAAGTAGATGATTCAGGTAATTTTTCTTTAGCACTACCGTTATTAGATAAAGCAGCCTGGCAAGTCACGCTAGAAGATCAGCCTAAGCAATGGCGCCTTAGTGGAGTCTGGAACTGGCCCTTACAGCAAGCAATCGTCCTAGATCCGCTTTGATTGAATACGCAAGTAAGCCAACAAACTGATCAGCAGTTTTTACAATAACAAAGGAGACAAACATGCGACGCGCTATAGCAATATTATGGTCATCTTTTTTGGTTGCAGTTGCTGCCGAAGGTTTGTTCTTTTCTATTTTTGATCCGCATAATCTGGTGTTTTCTGGCGTGCCGATTGAGTTGTCCAGACCCGCGATCTATACCTTGGGATTTTTTAGCTTCTGGATATGTTGTGCACTATCCAGCGCGCTTACCTGCTATTTGCTGTTGGCTAATTCCGATAGCAGCATTAAGAGCCAACCCTCTTTTTAGTACAAGCCTGCGGTGAGCTGAATAGGAAGACTGTTATTTTCTGAAGGAAAATAAAATGAAGCAGATAAAAAAATGCTGGCATCAAGCTCGACTCAAACAATACTTAAACAATACTTAGGTAAGGTCTAAGCACAATGATCAGTACCTGCCGCAATTGATTTTAAAGTGAGTAATTGCAGGAGTTCTATATCGCGCTGACCGACTGACAGTAACTCTAACTTTTTAAATTTGCTTAACAGGCGACTGACACTTTCTATCGTCAAGCCCAGATAACCACCGATTTCTTCGCGTGACATGCGAAGTTGAAAACGTGTTGCCGAATATCCTCGCGCAGCATAGCGCGAGGATAGATTCACCAAAAAAGCGGCAAATTTCTGGTCGGCACGCATGCTACCCAACAGCAGCATCACGTTTTGCTCTCGATTAATTTCACGACTCATAATGCGATGAAAATGACTCAGTAAGGTTGGTACTTCACCAAATAGATGCTCCAGGCTATTAAAAGGGATCTCACACACCTCGCTGTCTTCCAGTGCAATTGCCTCACAGTGATGGGCGTTACTACCAATCGCGTCCATCCCTAGCAACTCGCCAGCCATTTGAAAACCGGTTATATGTTGCTGACCGATAGAGTTTGTTTGAGAGGTTTTAAAATGCCCAACCCGGATCGCGTATAAATTGGTGAACGGTTCACCCATGCGATACAAGGCATCGTCCCGCTTAATCCGCCTTCTACGGCCAATGATGCTGTCCAACTTATCCATATCCGCTTCGGCTAATCCCATGGGAAGGCATAATTGATGCAGACTACAGGCGGCACAGTGAACCCGAATATCTTGTAATTTGATTGGTGGGATCGTTGAGGTGGTTGCTGGCGTAGCCAGATGAGGAAGATGTGCGTTCATAAGTTGCAACCCTGAGACTGTAATCAATGAATTGAGTTTAGCGCAAATGCATCGCTAAATTTTATTTAAATTATTGCAACATGAAAGCGGTCTCTGAACTCAAATCACCCTAAGAAGGTGGATATATATCCCTATTTTTCCAACAGCATGGTATTAATCGATTGTACTTAATCGGAAACAGGCAATCGAGACTATGCCTCGATTGCCTGTTAACCCAGAATTTCTTTTAGAACAGCGCTCTATGTGCCTTTGGCGATTATTTAGAAGCGATAACCTACACCAGCAGCTATCATCAAAGGGTCGACTTTTACTGCACTGATTTTGGTACCAGAAATAAATACATCGCTACGTATCTGCACCTTTTTGATATCAGCATTAATTGACCATCGTTTGTCTATCTTGTAATCCACACCTGCTTGTAACGCTAGACCGACGCTGCTGTTTTCCAAAGAACCTGCGCCGTTAAGTAGATTCACGTCAGAAATACGGGTGTAATTTATACCAGCACCAAGATAAGGACTGAACTGCGCATCGGGTAAAAAATGATATTGAATCAGCAAAGTCGGAGGTAAATGTTTAAAGCTACCGATATTTGTGCCATCGAGATAAACATCATGTTTTTGCGGATAAGTCAGTACCAATTCTGCCGCAATATTTGGACTAAAAAAGTAAGAAATATCCAACTCAGGAATCGTTTTGTCGGAGACCTGTAAACGGTCTGCTGCACCGACTCCACCAATAGGATCTGACTTATTTGCGGTTGACAAATGCTCTGCCCTTACTCGTACCAACCAAGGACTTTCTTGTGCACACGTAGTTGCAGAAAACATGCTTAACAGCGCGGCTGTTACTACCGATAACGCTATAGTGTTTTTCATTCTTACTTCTCCATCAATCATCGTTTGTATGGCAAGAAGTTTAATACTGCGACGAGTTATCAGCTTTGATGTAGATCAACCGTAAGCGTCCGACGCAACCATCTAGCAATGATGAAATGAACGCGCCACACTCCTTCGTTTCAAAGTTAAGGAGAAGGCATGAGCCACGACCCAAT